>JBBAPP010000001.1:0-51962 GCA_040400775.1 Polaromonas sp.
GTGACCGAAAAAGACAAAGCTTTAGCAGCGGCTTGACATCTCAAACCACCAACTATTGATCCGGCCTTATAAACTATGAACCGTTCGCCCTGAGCCCGAAGCTCCGATCATCCTGAGCTTGTCGAAGGAAGGGTTTCGACAAGCCTGTCCTGAGCATGTCGAAGGGCTCAACCCGAACGGAAATTTATATACCATCGGGCCAGAACTATAAGCGGTCAAACTTATGCATAAAAAATTCTCATTTCCAACACCACGCTATGCTTTAACCATCACGCTATTGGCTGGCTGCATGTTGGCAGCACCTGGTGCCATGGGCCAAACCAAAGTCATGCGCATCATCGTGCCCTACGCGGCTGGTGGCCCGATTGATGTGACGGCCCGGCTGATGGCCGAGCGTGTAAAAGACTCGCTGGGCACAGTCATCATTGAGAACCGTCCTGGTGGCGGCGGCAACATAGGTGCAGACGTGGTCGCCAAAGCCGCGCCGGATGGCCTGACCATCGGCATTGCCGCTGTCGCCACGCATGCCATCAACCCGTGGCTGTACAGCAAAATGCCTTACAACGCTGCCACTGACTTTGCACCGATCACGCAAATGCTGCGCGTACCGAATGTGCTGGTGATGAATGCTGATACGGCAGTGCGTTTAAAAATCAACACCCTGGCTGACCTCATCAAATACGCCAAAGCCAACCCTGCCAAACTAAACTACGGTAGCGGCGGTAACGGCAGTGCCGGGCATTTGGCGGGTGAAATGTTCAAAGCGCAAGCTGGTATTTTCGCGGTACACATCCCCTACAACGGCGGCAATCCAGCGCAACTGGGCTTGCTCAGCGGGCAAGTTGACTTTAACTTTGACAACCTGGCCACAGCAGCCGCCAACATCAAAGCCGGCAAACTAAAAGCCATTGCAGTGACAACCGCCACGCGCAGCGCGTTGTTGCCAGATGCAGCGCCGATTGCAGATACCTTCAAGGGTTTTGAAATTGACACCTGGTGGGGTTTGGTAGCGCCTGCTGCTACGCCTGCTGATGTGGTGGCCAAGTTGAATGCTGCTTTTGTTGCGGCTTTGAATTCACCTGAAGCGAAGACGCGGTTTGCGGCGTTGATGGCCGAACCCGTCGGAAATTCGCCTGAGCAATTTGGCGCGTTTATGAAGAGCGAGTTGGGGAAGTATGAGAAGGTGGTGAAGGCTTCTGGGGCTAAGGTTGATTGATTTTTTCTCGTTTTTAGGTATGTTTTAGAGCTCCAGACCATTAAATACGGGCGTGAGTAGCTCTTTTTGTTTATAGCGGTTTGCTTTCAGGAGATTTCCGGGGGTTGCCCGGCTGCAACTCACTTTACTTTTGCTTCGCCAAAAGCAAAGTAAGCAAAAGTTCAGGTAGTGGGGGTTCGCTCACTTCACGCAGTGAAGTTATGCGAACACCAAAAGGCGACCCGCAGTCTGGTTCCCTACGCTGCGCTACGGGCAACTTCCGGTGCTCGAAGTCAGCGGAATTTTTAGAAACTAGTCTGCTACGCAGCCGTCGGACATCTAAAAATTTATTCCCGCTGCCTCCTGCGCTCCTCAGCCCAGCCAGGACGGGTGGGGGAATGAATGCAAAGCCGGATTTGGACTTCCTGCCTCTCCCTCCGGGAGAGGGCTGGGGTGAGGGCATCCCCGAATTCGCATCCGAATCTATTCCCCCACCCCGTCCTGGCTGGGCTTGAAAAAGCTGAAGGAGACGGATAAAAAAATCTAGCTGTCCGACGACAGCGAAGCTGGCTAGTTTCTAGATTTTCCGGCTCCTTCTGCTTTTTCAAGGAACCGCGAAGCGGCCCAGACTGCGGGTCGCCTTTCTTTTCCTTAGGTTTCTTTGGCGAAGCAAAGAAAAGTAAGTCGCCCGCCGGGGCGAGTCCCGGCAAACTCGTGAAAGCAAACCGCTATAAACAAAAGAGCTAATCACGCCCAAATTTAAAGCGCAAAAAAACTCGATTCACTCCCCCAAGTAAGCCGCCCTCACCCGAGGATCATTGAGCAAGTCTTTGGCATCCCCATTCATCGTCACAATGCCAGACTCCATCACGTAGCCGCGATCAGCAATGCTTAAGGCGCGGCTTGCATTTTGCTCAACCAGCAGTATGGTCACGCCTTGCGCAGCCACATCCCGTACCACCTCAAAAATTTTGTCCACCATGATCGGTGACAAACCCATCGATGGCTCGTCCAGCAGCAGCACTTTGGGACGGCTCATCAGCGCGCGGCCCATTGCCAGCATTTGCTGTTCACCGCCGCTCATGGTGCCAGCCAATTGGTCTTTACGTTCACGCAGACGCGGGAAGATGCTGAACATCTTTTCCATGTCTGCCGCAATCTCGGCTTTGTCGTTGCGGATGTACGCGCCCATCTGCAAATTTTCGATGATGGTCATGCGGCTAAAAACACCTCGACCTTCTGGCACCATGGCCAAACCATCTTTGACCAAGTCCCAGGCACCTTTACCTTTGATGCTTTTGCCCATGTATTCAATGTCGCCAGACGCTGGCGGCAAGGTCCCGGTGATGGCTTTCATGGTGGTGGTTTTGCCAGCGCCGTTGGAGCCAATCAGCGTGACCAATTCGCCTTCGTTGACGTGCAGGTCAACACCTTTGACTGCCTTGATACCGCCGTAAGCGACCTGCAGGCCGGTGATTTTAAGGAGTGTGGATGTCATCTTATTTTTACCTGTCGAATATTCTTGAAGAACAGACCATTGGCTCTGCCAGCAACTGATCAATGCCCCGAACCCAAGTACGCTGTAATCACTTTTTCATTTTTTTGTACGTCAGCCGGTGCGCCTTCAGCAATTTGTTTGCCGTAGTCAAGCACCGTGACCCGGTCGCACAAGCCCATCACCAGCTTCACGTCATGCTCAATCAGCAAGATGGTGCGGTTGTCTTTGCGAATCTGATCGATCAACTCGCGTAGCTGGACTTTTTCAGTCGCGTTCATGCCAGCGGCTGGCTCGTCAAGTGCAATCAACTGCGGGTCAGTCGCCAGTGCTCTGGCAATCTCTAAACGCCGCTGGTCGCCGTAGCTCAGGGTACGGGCTTTGGAGTCCGCGTACTTGCCAATGCCCACATAGTCCAGCAGTTCTTGCGAGCGCTTGGCAATCGCGGCTTCTTCGTGTTTGAAACTGGCTGTGCGAAAAACTGCACCCAACAAACCTGATGAAGTTCGGATATGCCGGCCAACCATCACATTTTCAAGCGCCGTCATTTCTGCAAACAACCGGATATTTTGAAACGTACGTGCAATGCCGGCTTTGGCGACTTCATGCACTTCGGTTGGTTGGTAGGGCTTGCCCGCCAGCTCAAACGTGCCGCTGTCAGGCGTGTAAAGCCCCGTCAGCACATTGAAGAAGGTGGTTTTACCAGCGCCGTTAGGGCCAATCAAGCCGTAGACCTGGCCGCGTTCGATATGGATGCCGACATCGCTCAGCGCCTGCAAACCCCCGAAGCGTTTAGACACGCCCGAGACTTTAAGTATGGTTTCACGCATGGCCAAGGTCCTTAAGGTTTAATACTGTGGCTGGCAGAATCGGCTGAAGCGCCAGTCGGCTTGTTCAATGACTTGCCATGTTCGGGTGTCGGCCATAGGCCGCGTGGCCGCATCAGCATGATGACAATCATGGCTACAGCAATCAGCAGTTGCCGTAAGATGGCTGCATCGAGTCGGCCATCCGTCAGGTCTTGCAAAGGCCCAGCCACGTAGCGCAGCACCTCCGGCAGCGCAGCCAGTAGCAAGGCGCCCAATATCACGCCTGGCAAATGGCCAATACCGCCTAGCACTACCATGGCAACGATCATTACCGACTCCATCAAGCTGAAGGACTCTGGCGATACAAAGCCCTGAAACGATGCAAACATGGCACCGGACACGCCGCCAAAAGTTGCACCCATGCCAAAGGCCAGCAGTTTGAGGTTGCGGGTGTTGATGCCCATCGCTTTGGCAGCAATTTCGTCTTCACGAATGGCCATCCAGGCGCGTCCAATGCGGGATGTCTCTAATCTGTGACAAATCACCACCGACACCACCACCAGCGCCAAAAACAGGTAGTAATACATCGACACAGAATTGATCGCGAAGCCAAAAAACTGATGGTCTACACCCAGGTCAAAACCAAAAAACGTGATCGAGTCGATCTGGTTAATGCCTTTGGGGCCGTTGGTGATGTTGATGGGTCTGTCCAGGTTGTTTAAAAACACCCGAATAATTTCACCAAAACCGAGAGTGACGATGGCCAGGTAGTCACCACGCAGTTTGAGCGTTGGCGCGCCGAGCAAAATGCCGAACAGGCCCGCCAGCCCGGCCGACAGGGGAATGACGATCCAGATCGGCAAATGCAGGCCTTTCGGGAAAGTTTCAGCAATGAAAGGAAAGGCCTGCGCCAGATGCGGCGAGCCCAGCAGAGCCGCCAGATAAGCGCCCACAGCAAAAAACGCAACGTAGCCCAGGTCCAGCAGGCCGGCATAGCCGACCACGATATTCAGGCCCAACGCCAGCAGCACGTAGAGCAAGGCCATGTCGAGAATTCGTACCCAGGCGTTACCGCCTTGCTGCAACAACAGCGGCAAGACAAGCAAGCCAATGGCGATCAATAGGTATTGAATCAGTTTGTTGGATTTCATCATTTTTTGTCTTTCAGTCTGGTGTGGTGGTAGCGATGCCCCGGCGTTTAAGCCCGGTCCGCCACACGTTCACCCAGCAAGCCCGAGGGGCGCAAGGTCAACACAAAAATCAGCACCATGAATGCCAAGATATCTGAGTACTGGCTGCCCAGCACGCCGCCTGTGAGTGGCGCCAAATAGCCCGCACCAATCGATTCAATCAAGCCCAGCAGCACGCCGCCCAGCACAGCGCCACCCAGGTTGCCAATGCCGCCCAGCACCGCAGCAGTGAAGGCCTTCAGCCCCGGTAAAAAGCCCATGGCATGCTGTACCGTGCCGTAATTTGATGCATACATCACGCCCGCCAGCGCGGCCAGCAGAGCACCAATAACGAAGGTGGCAGAAATGACGGTGTCAGGCCGTACACCCATCAGCGCGGCAACTCTGGGATTTTCCGCTGTGGCACGCATGGCCCGGCCCAAGCGGGTGTAATGCACCAGCCACATCAGTACCGCCAAAGACACCGCTGTAGCGCCCAGAATAAAGATCTGTGTCACCGTGATCACCGCACCGGCCAGCTGAATCGGCTCAGACGGCAGCAGGGTTGGGTAGGACTTGTAATTAGGCTTCCAAATGATCATGGCCAGCGTTTGCAACAGTAAGGACATGCCAATCGCCGTGATCAGCGGTGCCAGCTTGGGGGCATTACGCAAAGGGCGGTAAGCGATTTTCTCAATCGCAAAGTTAAGCGCACCACACACCACAAAAGCAATCAGCAGTGATATCAGCAAAATAATCCAGCCAGGCGTACCGGGCATGGACGTTTGCATGATGCCGATGATGGTCCAGCTGGTGAGCGCACCCACCATCAACACCTCACCATGGGCGAAATTGATCAGGTTAATGATGCCGTAGACCATCGTGTAACCCAGCGCAATCAGGGCATACATGCTCCCCAGAACCAGGCCATTGATGATCTGTTGCAGTAGTACTTCCATAAACCATGTCTCCCAAAAACAGAATCAAAAATAAAGTGCCAAACCAGTCAGAAACAAAAAGCCCGCCTTGAATAATGAAGGCGGGCTCATCTTCAAATTGTAGTTAAGAAGGCTAGCGAGAATCGCGCCAGCCAGCTCGTTTTCGAGGGGTTTACCCTTAAAAATTTAGCCCTGTAAAAACTTTTCATATTCCATTAGCGTTGCTAATAGAAATAGATTTATGCAATGCAGTCTAATTTCCAAGCGCCCCAGCATCTGTCGCACGCAAGCGCGTTATTGAATTATTTTCGAGCGACGTTTTTCGAGCGCAAGAGCGCAAGCTTCTCTGCTATCTTGATTTCCAGCCCGCGCGCCACTGGTCGATAAAAGCCTGGAGCAGCCATGCCTTCAGGGAAGTAGTTTTCACCCGCTGCAAAGCCGTCTTCTTCGTCATGCGCGTAGCGGTAGTTTTTGCCGTAGTCCAGCTCTTTCATGAGCTTCGTGGGCGCATTACGCAAATGCATCGGTACTGGACGTGTGCCGTCTTTTTTGATCAGCGCTTTGGCTTCATTAAAAGCTTTGTAAACGGCGTTGGATTTGGCTGCTACTGCCAGATAAATAACACATTCAGCCAGGGCGAGTTCGCCTTCAGGTGAACCCAGCCTTTCATACACATCAGCAGCGGCAACGGCGATACTTAAAGCGCGTGGGTCGGCCAGGCCAATGTCTTCACTGGCCATACGAATCAACCGACGCGCCATGTATTTCGGCTCAGCACCGCCATCGAGCATGCGCATGAACCAGTACAGTGCAGCATCTGGGTCAGAGCCGCGCACTGATTTGTGCAGCGCCGAAATGGTGTCGTAGAAAACCTCGCCTGCCTTGTCGTAGCGGCGCATTTTTTCGCCTAGGACTTTAAGCAGCCATGCATCGGTGACGTCAGTGACAGCCCCTGATTTTTCATTGCCAGCAGCTACCGCCAATGATTCCAGTGTGTTGAGCAAACGCCGGGCATCGCCATCGGCATAAGCAACCAGCCGGTCAAGCGCTTCTGAAGCTATACTTTCAATAGCTGCTAGCGCCCTATTTTTAATGGCTATGGCTACTATTTTCTTTAAATCCAGCTCCGAAAGTGGTTGCAACACATAGACTGCTGCACGCGACAGCAAAGCGGAATTCACTTCAAACGACGGGTTTTCTGTGGTAGCACCTATGAACGTAAAAAGCCCACTCTCCACATGCGGCAAAAAGGCGTCTTGCTGGCTTTTGTTAAAGCGGTGTACCTCGTCGACAAAAACAATGGTTCTCTTCCCCGCGCCACCGCCGCCTTGACCCAACCAAACACCAGCTTGTTCTACCGCCTCACGGATGTCCTTGATACCACCCAGCACCGCAGACATGGTGATGAAATGTGCGTCAAAGCTGCTGGCCATCAGCCGCGCAATGGTGGTTTTACCCACGCCAGGCGGCCCCCACAAAATGCAGCTGTGAGGCTGGCCGGATTCAAAGGCAATCCGCAGCGGCATGCTCTCACCCAGCAGGTGCTGCTGGCCAATTACTTCGCCCAGTGTTTGCGGGCGCATGCGCTCAGCGAGCGGCCTATTAATTTTTTGCACTGAAACGCTGGCCATGGCAAAAAAACACTTCAGTTATCTACTGACGACTGACATCTGCGCCAGCAGGCGGCTTGAACTGAAAGTTGGCAGGGCTGAGTACTGGATTGACTTCAAACTGACCGAAACGCATCACTGACAGCTGACCAAAGCTGTCAAGAATCTCAAGGGTTGCCAGCTCGGTGCCCTTGCCGGTGGTTTTGAGGCCCAGCGTCATACTTTGCAACTGACCTTCTTTGGTTTTAGGCACAGCTTTGACCCACTGCAAGCCCGCATTCTCCGGCAAAGCCGTGAGCGTGAAATCAGCCTGCAAACCTTTTAAATCAGCGCCAGCAGCAATCACGGCGGCTGGCGTGCCAGTCAGTACTTGCGCCAGTTTGCGTGCCGTGACCTGGTTCAAATCTACGTCATGTAGCCACAGGGTTTGGCCGTCAGACACAATCGATTGTTCAAACGGTTTTTTGTACAAAAACTTGAAACGGTTGGGGCGTGAAAATTCAAACGAGCCACTCGACGTTTTGGTTGTGGGCACTTGGCCGTCTTTGGCAGGACTGGTGACGACCTGGGTGAAGGCAGCACGCCCACTTTTTGTGTTTTTTATGAAATTTTCAAGATCTTTTAAGGCTACAACTTCCTGTTCTTGTGTGTAAGCAGCTATTGAAATAATAGCAAATAACAATCCCAAAAAAAACTTTAGCATTGGGTTTTTTGTGCGATTGGTCATTTTGAAAATATCTGCGTCAGGAGTCTCATCACTGGCCGTCATTCAGCCCGTGCAGGTACCAGAATGTCCCGCTGGCCGCTGCCCGACATGGCGCTGATCAAGCCGGCTTTTTGCATCTCTTCAAGCATTCTCGCCGAGCGGTTGTAGCCGATTTTCAAATGCCGCTGGACCAATGAAATAGAAGCCTTGCGGTTCTTCAGGACGATCTCCACCGCCTGGTCATACATCGGGTCTCTTTCGTCACCTTTGCCGCCCGACGCGCTGAGGTCGCCACCCAAGTCACCACCTTCGCCATCTGCCACGCCGCCCTCGAGGATGCCGTCGATGTAGTTAGGCTCACCCTGCTCTTTCAAATAGGCGACGACGCGGTGCACTTCGTCGTCACTGACAAAAGCACCATGCACCCGAATCGGAAAGCCCGTGCCACTGGGCATATACAGCATGTCACCCATACCCAGCAATGCCTCAGCGCCCATTTGGTCCAGAATCGTCCGGCTGTCGATTTTGCTCGAGACCTGAAAAGACAATCGCGTTGGGATGTTTGCTTTGATCAGACCGGTGATCACATCCACGCTGGGCCGCTGGGTGGCCAAAATCAGGTGAATACCTGCAGCGCGAGCCTTTTGCGCCAGCCGGGCAATCAGCTCTTCAATCTTTTTACCGACCACCATCATCAGGTCAGCCAGCTCGTCGATTACCACCACGATGTAAGGCAAGCGCTCCAGCGGCTCAGGCAGGTCTGGCGTCAGGCTGAACGGGTTGCCAATCAACTCGCCTTTGGCTTTGGCATCATCAATTTTGACGTTGTAGCCTGCCAGGTTTCGCACCCCCATTTTGCTCATTAATTTATAGCGCTTTTCCATCTCTGCCACGCACCAGTTCAGGCCGTGTGCGGCCTGGCGCATATCAGTGACAACAGGGCAAAGCAGGTGCGGGATGCCTTCGTAAACGCTCATCTCCAGCATCTTCGGGTCAATCAACAAGAGCCGCACATCGCGTGCATCGGCTTTATAAAGCAAGCTCAAAATCATGGCGTTGATACCGACAGATTTACCCGAACCTGTGGTGCCGGCTACCAGACAGTGCGGCATTTTAGCCAAGTCTGCCACCACCGCGTGGCCTGCAATATCTTTGCCCAAGCCCATCGTCAGCAAGCTTTTGGCCTCGTTATAAACCTGCGATCCCAAAATCTCGCTGAGCTTGATGGATTGGCGCTTGGCGTTGGGCAGTTCAAGCGCCATGTAGTTTTTGCCGGGAATGGTTTCAATCACGCGAATCGACACCAAGCTGAGGGCACGCGCCAAGTCTTTGGCTAAGCCCACCACTTGCGAGCCCTTCACGCCGGTCGCAGGTTCTATTTCATAACGGGTAATGACCGGGCCCGGCGCGGCAGCCACCACGCGCACTTCAACACCGAAGTCTTTGAGCTTTTTCTCGATCAAGCGCGAGGTCATCTCCAGAGTTTCGGACGCAACGCCTTCTTGTTTCGATGCTGCGCCGTCGAGTAAATCGACCTGCGGTAATTTGGAATCGGGCATGTCTATAAAGAGCGGCTTTTGCCGCTCTTTGATCACGCGATCACTTTTAGGGATATTAACAAACGCTGGCTCAATCAGCACCGGTATCGGTCGCTGCTCCTCGATCTCGATGCGCTCGTCCATGAGTACTTCTTCACGCTCTTTAGCAGCTCTTTTACCCACTGCTAAGTCTTCAGCGATGACACGTTTTTCGCGGAGCGATCCCATCAAATTGCTGATCCACTCTCCCATGCGCTGGGCTGTATCTGCCCACGAAAAACCAAATACGCCCGAGGCGGCCATCACACCCAAAGCAATCAATGCCAGGCCAGAACCCGCAAAGCCCAGCCATTTCACGCTGGTTGTGCCTACCAAATAGCCCAAGGCACCACCGGCGTGGTCTGGCAGGCGTGCTTCAAAACGATACAAGCGCGACCATTCCAGCCCGCTGCTGGCCACCAGCAAAAGAAAAAGGCACAACCAAAAAGTGAGGCGGTAGCTTGTCAGGCGCGATTGGCTGTTCAGCGTATCGGTACGCAACCAACGGGCTAGCATAGTTAACCACACCATCAAGCCAGCAGCCAGCAGCCACCAAACAGAAAATCCGAGCAAAAAATAACTCGCGTCTGCCACGTTGGCGCCCAGCCTGCCGCCCAAGTTGTGAATGACAGACGGGCTAACGCCAAGCGCATGGGTGCTGCCTGACGTGGACCAGGCAGCATCCGAAGACGAGTAACTGATCAGTGCCAGTGACCAAAAAAGCAAGCCTAACAAGCCAAAAATCAGCCCGACCTCAAGGGTGAAACGGCGCACACTACCAGGTACGGCAGTGGCTGGGGAATTTTGGCTGTTCAGGGTGTCGAGTGAGTAAGTCATGACCTGTCTATAGCTTACCGCAGTTGGCTCAGCCATCTGCACTGGCGAATCATCCTAGAAAAAGCAGTTGGATGCTGCCGAGTGTGCCGCGCTCGGCGCGTTCAGCAAGGCGGGACAACGACGCGGGCTTTTGCCCGCTAGGCGGAACAACGCGGCTGGGCGGGTCGGGCGGGGCGCAATCGGCTGCATAGCGTTGTCAGCCAAGAGGAGATCGCCAGCTACGCTCAAAAGCTGAACGTTCATGCGGCCTACGAAAGGGCTGCGAGCGGTCAACTACTTTTTTTTAGGATCATCTTTTGGAAGGAACTAAAACGCTTTTTAAGCACCAGCGAAGCGTTGCTGCGGGCCCCGACAAAACAACTTTGTTCCGGATTTTTCTGCAGCCAGCTGACCATATTTACGCGATGTACCGACCCTTTTGGCCACATCTTGGCGCATCGCCATGCCAACAATATCAGTAGCACCACGCCCGCTGCGAGTCAAAATAATGGCCAGAAAATGGATTTTTTGGCTTGTTTAACAACCGATACAGCACGCTGGCATCTTGATGTGACAACCGCTTTGGCCTGGCGGACGGTGCGTATTGAGATCCAAAAAAATCAGCGAAACATTTTTAAATAAGAAACCATCGTTAACATGGCTGCTTGCCTCTGACCCTATCACGACAGGACAAAATTGAAGTCCCTACAATGAATAACTTGCGCTATTTTCGAGGCTGAAACAGCCAAATTTTCAACCATCACAGACAAGACCGCCACTGAGGTCTACTGCTTTTCCATCAGGTTCAACCCATGAAGCATTCTAAAGTTCTCATTTTGGGCTCTGGTCCCGCAGGCTATAGCGCAGCTGTTTATGCAGCCAGGGCCAACCTGAACCCGGTGCTGATCACCGGCATAGCTCAAGGTGGTCAGCTCATGACCACCACTGATGTTGACAACTGGCCAGCCGATGCGCAAGGCGTGCAGGGGCCTGATCTCATGCAGCGTTTTTTAGAGCATGCCGAGCGTTTCAAAACTGAGATTATTTTTGACCACATTCATACGGTGGATTTCTCAAGTCGCCCCTTCACCTTGACCGGCGACAGCGGCGTCTACACCTGTGACTCGCTGATTATTTGTACCGGCGCATCCGCCAAGTATTTGGGACTTGAAAGCGAAACCGCCTTCATGGGCCGCGGTGTTTCTGGCTGCGCCACTTGCGACGGTTTTTTCTACCGAGAGCAGGAGGTGTGCGTGGTAGGCGGCGGTAACACCGCGGTTGAAGAAGCACTGTATTTGTCCAACATTGCCAGCAAGGTTTATTTGGTACACCGCCGTGACAAATTCAAAGCCGAAGCAATTTTGGTCGACAAGCTGCACGAGAAAGTGGCTAACGGGAAAATCGTTTTGAAAACCTTCCACACCTTGGACCAGGTTTTGGGAGATGCAGGCGGCGTGACAGGCGTACGGCTGAAAAGCACCCAAGACGAATCGACCCAAGATGTCGCCCTAAAAGGCTGCTTTATCGCCATCGGCCACCAGCCGAATACCGATATTTTTGCCGGCCAACTGGACATGAAAGGCGGCTACATCATCACCAAGACCGGGCTTGACGGCTTTGCCACCATGACCAGCGTACCGGGTGTGTTTGCTGCCGGCGATGTGCAAGACCATATTTATCGCCAGGCCATCACCAGCGCAGGCACAGGTTGCATGGCAGCACTGGACGCGCAGCGGTTTTTGGAACAGAACGCTTGAATCGCGTACTTAAAGCTAATTTTCAGGCTATACTATGAGGCTTCGCTGGAGAAACCAATCTGTTTTTCTGCATCCGATTTTATTTTTTACGGAGAGTGCGCATGGCACGCGTCTGTCAGGTAACGGGCAAAGGCCCGATGGTAGGAAACAATGTTTCCCATGCCAACAACAAAACCAAACGCCGGTTTATGCCTAATCTGCAATACCGCCGCTTTTGGGTCGAGACCGAAAACCGTTGGGTGCGCTTGCGTATCACCAGCGCTGGTCTGCGGTTGATTGACAAAAAAGGCATCGATGCGATCCTGGTGGATCTTCGTGCCCGTGGTGAAGTAAATTAATTTTTTTGTGGGACTGACCGCTAGCACGAAGCTTCAAGCTCTGTCCCCAACTGACTAGGAAAAATCATGGCTAAAGGCGCACGCGAAAAAATCAAGCTGGAATCAACTGCCGGCACAGGTCACTTTTACACGACCACCAAAAACAAAAAAACCACACCTGACAAAATGCTGATCATGAAATTTGATCCAAAAGCACGCAAGCATGTGGAATACAAAGAAATCAAGCTGAAGTAAATCAGCCGACATCGAAAAACCGCTGGCAGTCATGCGCAGCGGTTTTTTTACGCCTGTAATTCCATTTCCAAATCATCCGTGCACTTTGTCGGCTTCGCTAGCCGTACGCTTGTACTGTCGTCGCTTCGCCTTCGCGTTCACGAATGATGTGGAAATGGAATAATTTGGTCAGACAAGAAACGTCTGGAAAATAAAAAAACCGCGCCGGAAAACACCGGAGCAGCTTTTTAAACCTAGAAAAAGCAGTTGGATGCTCCCGAGTGTGCCCCGCTCGGCGCATTCAGCAAGGCGGCACAAAGACGCGGGCTTTTGCCAGCTAGGCGGAGCAACGCGGCTGGGCGCAATCGGGTGCATAGCGTTGTCACCCAAGGGGTGGTCGCCAGCTACGCTCAAAAGCTGAACGTTTATGCGGTCTGCGAAAGGGCTGCGAGTCGACTTCTTTTTCTAGGTTAAACGCAAGCGAACATCAGGCTCTGGCAGCACGCAACTTCATCGAGAACTCATTGAGTGCAGCAATACCGCTTTGCTCGGCGCGGTGGCACCAGCCCTGCAAGTCAGCCGTCAGCTGCTCGCGTGATGCGGAGGTCGTCAGCCACATCTGGCGCAGCTCCTCACGCATGATGACCATCTTGTCCAGCACTGGGTGTTCGGCTCTGACTTGAGCCAACTGCGGCTTGACAAATGCGGGTACCTTGTCATCGTCGCGGTGCAGCCAGCGGTTGGCTGCGCGCAAGACTGACGCATCAGCATTTTTAGATTTCAGCGCAGCAACTTCTGCTTTACCTGCGTCACGCAAAGCGCGTGCAAAGCCAGCCATCACTTCATAGCGGTGGGCAATCAAGGCCTCCAGCGTTTTTTCATCGGCTACGGGCTGGATATTTCCCAATTGCAGTTTAGGCGGTACTTTTTTAACTCTGGCCAAACCCAGCATTTCCAGCCCGCGAATATAGCCCCAGCCAATGTCAAACTCGTACGGCTTGACTGAGAACTTGGCTGAGGTTGGGTAGGTGTGGTGGTTGTTGTGCAGCTCTTCACCGCCAATCATGATGCCCCACGGCGAAATGTTGGTACTCGCGTCCGGCGCCTCAAAATTGCGGTAACCCCAGTAGTGGCCGATGCCATTGATGATGCCGGCGGCCGTCACGGGAATCCACATCATTTGCACAGCCCAAACGGCCAAGCCAGCTGCGCCAAACAAAGCCAGGTTGATGACCATCATCAAACCCACGCCCTGCCAGCTGAAGCGTGTATAAAGGTTGCGCTCAACCCAATCGTTGGGTGTGGCATGCCCGTATTTGGACATGGTTTCTTTGTTCTTGCTCTCAGCGCGGTAAAGCTCAGCACCTTGCCAAAACACTTTTTTGATGCCGTGTGCTTGCGGGCTGTGCGGATCATCAACGGTTTCGCACTTGGCGTGGTGTTTGCGGTGAATGGACACCCACTCTTTGGTGACCTGACCCGTACCCAGCCACAGCCAAAGGCGAAAAAAGTGCGCCGGCAACGCGTGCAAATCCATGGCGCGGTGCGCCTGGTGTCGATGCAAGTAAATAGTGACGCTGGCAATGGTGATGTGGGTTGTCACCAAAGCGTACAAAACAATTTGCCACCAACTTGCGGCCAGCAAACCATGGGCTAGCCAATCAATGCCAGCATCAAAAAAAATCATACGAGTCCTTTAGACAATCGGTCAGACAACGCTTGGCAAAACGGCCTGAGCGATGCGAAGAAGTACAAACAGCATTCTATGCTGATTGATGCAAATCACCAAACGGATGGTGGCAAGCCATTACTACAAACGTAAGCTAAAAATACATCTATCGAACGCTAAATATCACCAACTTCTATTTAATGACCGTTAAGTATCAGGACTTTTGCCAAACAGCGGCAAAAAAGCCATCCGTTTGATGCAGGTAAGGCCACAGCCGCAAGTACGCGCCACGGCACAGTTTTGCTGCGTTTTCTACCCCTGCATGGGTCAATAAGGGGGCTACGTCGAGGACGTTAAAATCTTTGTTAACAGTTGTAAACGCTTCCGCTATTGCTTCGTTTTCTTCACGCAAAACGCTGCAGGTCGCGTAGACAAGTCGCCCGCCGGGTTTTAAAAGCCTTGCAGCGCTCTGCAAAATGGCGGTTTGCTTGGCCACCAACTCTTCAATCGCCTTGGGCGTTTGGCGCCATTTCAAATCGGGGTTACGGCGTAAGGTGCCCAAACCTGAGCAAGGCGAGTCGACCAGCACACGGTCAATCTTGCCTGCCAGGCGCTTGATGCGGTCGTCCCGCTCATGCGCAATGGCGACTGGGTGCACATTGGACAAGCCGCTGCGTGCCAAGCGTGGTTTGAGCGCTGCCAGACGATGGCCCGACGTGTCAAATGCATACAAACGTCCGGTACTGCGCATGGTTGCACCTAATGCCAGGGTTTTGCCACCTGCACCAGCACAAAAATCCACCACCATTTCGCCACGTTTGGCCTCGACCAGCAGCGCCAGCAACTGTGAACCTTCGTCTTGCACTTCAATCGCCCCACGGGTAAACGCATCAAGTTTGCCGAGTTGGGACTTGTCGGCTAGCCGCAAACCCCAGGGCGAATAGGGTGTGGCCTCAGTCTTTAAGCCTGCCTTGCTGAGTTCTTTTTGAATGTCAGCCCGCTTGTCTTTGAGAGTGTTGACGCGCAAGTCCAGCCCCGCAGGTGCATTCAGTGACTCGACCAGCGGCCAAAAATCATCACCCAGCTGGGTTTTAAGCGGCTCCACCAGCCAATTCGGCAAATTGTGGCGATGCAGTTCCATTAAATCTTCGGGCTTGACTTGGTCGCAGCGCTGGAGCCAATCAATTTCCTGATCAGTCAACGCCGCCATTAAAAAATCTCTGCCAGCCGTAAAACCAAGAATCGCCAATCGGCGCTCGGGCGCTCCATGGCCGTGCTGGGCCAAGTAGGTAAACAAGTTTTTCTTGCGTAGCACGGTATAAACGGTTTCAGCCAATGTGGCACGCTCACGCGGCCCCAAGCGAAACTCGCGAAAATACTTGGACAGCATCATGTCTGCTGGCTGGTCAAATTTGAGTACGTGCTTGAGCAAGTCAGAGCAACTGTCGAGAAGGGCTTTAGGATGCATAGTATGTATTGTCCCACCGACCCTGCAGCGGCCCGGGCACTTTTAGAAATTTAGAGTTTCAGGATCAAGTGCAAGGTGCATGTCGTATCGCTTTTTGAGCGCATACAAGGCTCGCACAGCACACCGGAATGCACTGGTGTGCATCAGGATTGCTCGCACCGTGCAACACAGCAATTCGCCCAAAAAATGAACCCACAGAGGTACTTACTATGTCTGAAAAACTCCCACCATTAATTGTCACCCCACCCGGCCTGTACAAACACTACAAAGGCATGCTTTACGAGGTCATCGGCACCGTCCGCCACAGCGAGGATTTATCGCCGATGACGCTGTACCGAGCCCTGTATGGCGAGCATGGCTTATGGGTGCGACCTGCGGCGATGTTCAATGAAGAGGTGGTGATTGACGGGGTGCGGCAAGCCAGGTTCACGAAGCAAGCGAAAAAATAAACGCCGTCACCGATAATCTCGGGTTATGCCCGAAATTACTGAAATAGAAAAACAAGTCAAGCGCCGCCGCACGTTTGCCATCATCTCTCACCCCGACGCGGGTAAAACCACGCTGACTGAAAAGCTGCTGCTGTTCTCGGGAGCGATTCAAATTGCGGGCAGCGTCAAAGCGCGTAAAGCTGCACGCCACGCCACCAGCGACTGGATGGAAATTGAAAAGCAACGCGGAATTTCTGTTGCCTCATCCGTGATGCAGATGGAATACCGCGATTGCGTGATTAATCTGCTTGACACACCTGGCCACCAAGACTTTTCAGAAGACACTTACCGCGTTTTAACGGCGGTGGATGCCGCATTGATGGTGATTGACGCTGCCAACGGCGTGGAACCCCAAACCCGGCGGCTGCTGCAAGTTTGCCGGGCGCGCGGCACACCGATCTTGACCTTTGTCAACAAGATGGACCGCGAGGTGCAAGACCCGATGACGGTGATGGACGAGATTGAACGCGAGCTGGGCATGGCCGTGGTGCCGTTCACCTGGCCTGTGGGTATGGGCAAACTGTTCCATGGCGTATATGACCGGCGTGAAGACCGGATGCGCGTGTTCAGCCCCGGCGAAGACAAAGCTGGCGGCGACGATGAGATTTTGGCCGGGCTGAACAATGCCGAGGCCGCCAAACGCTTTGGCGCGGAGCACCAACAGGCCAAAGGCGAGATTGAACTGGTCGCAGGTGCTACACCAGAATTTGACCGCGAGCTGTTTTTAGCCGGTAAACAAACGCCCATGTTCTTTGGCTCAGCCATTAACAACTTTGGTGTTCAAGAAGTGCTCGACGCGCTGGTGGACTTGGCCCCTGCGCCGGCGGACCGGGCAGCCATGCAACGCATCGTTCACCCTGAAGAGAAAAAATTCTCTGGCGTGGTCTTCAAAATCCAGGCGAACATGGACCCGGCGCACCGTGACCGTATTGCGTTTTTGCGCGTCGCCAGCGGCGAATTCACGCGCGGCATGAAACTAAAGGTCGTGCGCAGCGGCAAAGAGCTGCGACCCAACACCGTGGTCAGCTTCATGAGCCAGCGGCGCGAGCTGCTGGACACTGCTTTTGCAGGCGACATCATTGGTATCCCTAACCACGGCGTGCTGCAGCTCGGCGACACGTTGACCGAAGGCGAAGCCCTGCAATTTACCGGGCTGCCGTTTTTTGCACCGGAGATGTTTCGCGCCGTTGAAGTGGCTGACCCGTTACGAACCAAGCAATTGCGCGCAGGGCTGACGCAGCTAGGCGAAGAAGGCGCGATTCAGGTATTTCGACCCATGGCGGGCTCATTGCTACTGCTGGGCGCAGTTGGCCAATTGCAGTTTGAAGTGGTTGCGCACCGGCTGGAGCATGAATACGGCGTCAAAGCCCGCGTTATGCCGAGTCACTTCAATCTGGCGCGCTGGGTAACGTGCGACGATAGCCACGAGTTGAAAAAATTCATCGATGCCAACGCGCACCGGGTCGCACTCGACGCGGTCGATGCGCCCACACTGCTGGTTGACCACAGTGCAACCCTGCGAGCAGTTGAACAGCAGTGGCCAAAAATCAAGTTTCACGCGCTGCGCGAGCATGCTGGCTTGGTGTTTCAGGCCAAGATGTGATGTATAGCTATTTTTAGCCCGCTCCGGACGCATCTCAGGTCCCGCTAAGTGCTGCCTTAGATAGCATAATCCCTGGCAACAGGGTGAAAATTAGATTCGGACTTTTGTTGTTGCTGTTGGCGTTAGTCTGGGTGATAAGCTGGGCTGGGCGGCGGCGAGACCCGTGGACTTTGCCGGGACGCATATAGCCAACCTGTCAGGCTGCGCAACTTGAACATTGCCAGGGTGGTTGACCAGACCATCGATGAATTACTTTTTTTAACTGGAGACACCATGCAATTTAAATCACTACTGTGGGCTACATTGGTCACGCTGTCTGGCGCGGCTTTCGGCCAGGCTTATCCCAACAAGCCGATCAAAGCCATCGTGCCGTTTGCCGCCGGCAGCGCCACTGACCAGATTGGCCGTGCCTTCGCCGCCAAGATGAGCGAGACATTGGGTCAAACCATCGTGGTGGAAAACAAGCCGGGCGTGAACGGCATGCTAGGAGCAGATGCCGTGGCCAAGTCGCCCGCCGACGGCTATACGATTTTGATCGGCACCAACAGCACCAACGCAGCGCTCAAAAGCCTGATGAAAAAGCTGCCTTACGACCAGGACACCGCCTTTGCGCCGCTGGGCTACATGGGCTCGGTGCCGCTGATCATTGCCGTCAACAACGATGTACCCGTCAAAACTCTGAAAGAGCTGGTGACCCTAGGCAAAAGCAAGTCCGGCCTGATCACCGCCGCCAGCGCCAGCACCTCGCAATTGGTGTCGTCCGAGATGCTGGCCAGCATGGCGGGCATGCAGTTCACCAGCGTGCCCTACAAAAGCGGCCCGGCTGCGATGACCGACTTGATTGGCGGGCAGGTCATGCTGTTTTCAGCAGACTTTGCCGTGATGTTGCCGCAGGTCAAGGGTGGCAAAATTCGCGGGCTGGCGGTTACATCGACCAAGCGCTCCCCGGCGATTCCTGAACTGCCCACCGTCAATGAAGCACTGGGTTTAAAGGACTACGAGCTGATTGCCTACTTTGCCATGTTCGCCCCCGCAGGCACGCCTCCAGACGTCATCACCAAGCTCAATCAAGCGATCAATGCTGCCGCACAAAGCAAAGACATTCAAGAAAAGTTTGCTGTCAATGGCTTTGCCGTCGAGCCCGGCACGCCCGAAGCGCTGGCCCAACGCAGCAAACTGGAAACTGCCAAGTGGGCAAAAGCCATTGCTGATGCAAAAATTGAACAGCAGTGATCCCAGAAACAGCAGTTAGAAGCGCCTGAACTGCTGAGCCGGCGCGCGCAGCAAGGCGTGACGGGGCTACGGGCTTTTGCCCGTAAGTAGGAGCACTGGGGCAGCGCGTGCCGGGCGTGGTGCAATCTGGTGCAAGGTGCAGTTACCCTATGGATGAGCGTCAGGTTTTGATAGTCGAGCAACAGTACAGGTATATCTTCGGATTGTTTAAGCAAGCTAACAACCAACCAACCGGCTGATCCAGAGGGATCTTCAAAGCGCCAAATATCTGATCCTGTATTAATCAGGCAATAACTTCGGGATTTACACCATGCACTGTGCAGATCTGAGATGCCTATGCCCTAGCCGCTGGGCCAGCCAACGAATTTAAGAAACCATGTCAACAGCGCAAACTGGGCTTGGTTATGAAATTCCGTTTCCAAATTATTTGTGTCTAGGCGCGAAGCCGCAGGCAGTGCACCAGCACGACGAGGCGAAGCAACAACGACACGGATGATTTAGAAACGGAATAAGCTGCAAACCAGGCCAGGCTGAGTTGCTAAGGCTGCTAAAAATTACAACGAATACGGCACACCGGCGTCCGCTGGCGCAGGCCCAGCTGTTAATGTCGCCGTCGATAAAGCAACAACCTGCCGCCATATTAAGGACATGTCATATCAGAAAATCATTTTTACTCTTGCCATCTGATAAATATTTGACCAGCCAGTTTGGCGTCCTGCCTCTTCCTGACCAGGTCTTCCCAGTTACAGGGTTACTGTATTTTGGTGCAACTATAGTGCCTTTGCTAGTTCTTGCTAGTTTTTTAGACGCTACCACCTTCTTTTCGGAAAACCCTAAGTCAGCGGCTGATAACTGGAAAAGTTTAATGCGTTCTTTTATTAAAGTAATGGCTTGCAGCCGCTCAGTTTGTTTTTGTTGATGTAGCTCATTACGGAGTGCACTGACTTTGGCTTCGGCTTGAACAATTTCATGTTCGAGTTCTTGAAAGGTAGGCATGGATAAATATTCCTTTAAAAGATAAATAATGTACACATTATTAAATAAACAGTCGATTGACTGATGTTACAAATTATCGACTGTTATTTTATTTCTGTGCTGGCATAAAAATCATTTTTCGTAAACATTAAGTCGGACCATTCCGCTGGTCATGAACTTGATCCTCTATGCCGATCACGCAATGGATCCTATATGGCGGTCGGTGACACTGACTACAACTTAATAAATTTAGGCACCAGCAGCTACCAAAAATAGATTGTTTTTGAAAACTACACCGATGGCAAAGGCAGCGCCGTCTTGTAGCGTACCTGCTTCAAAGCAAAGCTGGAGCGAATTTTTTCAATACCTGGTATGGGCGTGAGCTGGTTCAAGATAAATTTTTCTAAGGCACCAATGTCGGCCACCGCTACGCGAATCAAGTAGTCACTGTCGCCGGTCATCAAATAGCATTCCATCACCTCATCGTGTTCGGCAATGCTGCGCTCAAATTCGGCCAGCGCCGCTTTGTTTTGCGAGCGCAGGCTGATAGAGATGAAGACGCTCAACCCTAGCCCCAGCGCGGCGGCGCTGGCAATTGCCACGTAGCGGTCAATCACTTTGGCGGCTTCCAGCGCTTTGACCCGCGCCAGACAGGGGGAGGGGCTCAAGTGCACGCGTTTGGCGAGTTCAACGTTGGACAGTGAGCCATCGCGCTGCAATTCGTCAAGAATCTTGAGATCTGTTTTATCCAGCTGCATAATTTTAAATTTATTCAAATAGCAGAATTTTATGCTTCTAAATATTGATTTAACCTTATTTTAAAGCAGCACCTTTTGTGCAAAATTGCTTAAGCTTATCAAACTATGAACGTTATTGATCAAGACCCTGACCCACAAGAAACAGCCGAATGGCGCGAAGCGTTTGAGGCACTGGCCAGCAGCCAGGGCAGCGCCAGAGCGCGCCAAATGCTCGACGTTTTGAGCCGCAGCGCCAGAACCCAGCGCATTGGCTGGCAGCCCGAGTTGTGTACGCCGTATGTCAACACCATTCATGTCGATGAACAACCCGTTTTTCCCGGTGATTTGGCAATTGAAGAACGGCTGGCCGCATTGATGCGCTGGAACGCATTGGCCATGGTGGTCAAGGCCAATCAGGCAGAAACGGGCGGGTCCAGCGAGCTGGGCGGGCACATTGCCAGTTATGCAAGTGCCGCTGATTTATTTGAAACCGGATTCAACCACTTTTTTCGCGCGCGTGAGGGTCTGCAAGCAGGCCAGCACCGGGGAGACCTGGTGTTTTTTCAGCCGCACAGCGCGCCGGGCGTGTATGCGCGTGCTTACCTGGAAGGCCGATTGACGCAAGATGACCTGCGCTTTTACCGGCAAGAACTCACCGCGCCAACCAGTGGCGCACAAGGCCTGTGCAGCTACCCGCACCCCTATCTGATGCCCGACTTCTGGCAGTTCCCCACGGGCTCGATGGGTATTGGGCCGATCAGCTCGATTTACCACGCACGCTTTATGCGCTATCTGACGCATCGGCGTTTGCTGAACTGCGACACAAGAAAAGTATGGGGCGTCTTTGGCGATGGCGAGATGGATGAGCCTGAGTCCATGAGCGCGCTCACGCTGGCTGCGCGTGAAAATTTAGACAACCTGGTCTGGGTGGTTAACTGCAATTTGCAGCGCCTGGACGGCCCGGTGCGCGGCAATGGCCGCATCATTGACGAGCTGGAAAAGCTATTTGCCGGTGCTGGCTGGAACGTCATCAAACTGGTCTGGGGCAGCGACTGGGACGGCCTGTTTGCGCGCGACACCACAGGCGCGTTGGCCAAGGCCTTTGCCAACACGGTGGATGGGCAAATGCAAACTTTTGCCGCCAAAGACGGGCGCTTTAACCGCGACACCTTTTTCGGCCAAAACGAAGAACTGGCGCGGCTGGCGCAGGGCATGACCGATGAGCAAATTGACCGCCTCAAACGCGGTGGCCATGACCTGGTAAAAATTCACGCCGCGTATGCCGCTGCTGCTGCGCACAAGGGGCAACCAACGGTGATTTTGGCGCACACCAAAAAGGGTTACGGCATGGGCAGCGCAGGCCAGGGCAAGATGACCACGCATTCCCAAAAGAAGTTTGACGAGACCGATCTGATAGGTTTTAGAAACCGCTTTAACCTGCCATTGACGGACGAGCAAGCCACGCGGATTGACTTTTACAAGCCTGATGCGAGCAGCCTTGAGATGCAATACATGCACGCCAAACGCGCTGCATTGGGCGGTTATTTGCCCAAGCGGGACACACAGGCTGAAAAAATCAATATTCCCGTCCTGGCGTCGTATGCGGGTTTTGCCCTGAACGCCGATGGCAAGGAAATGAGCACCACCATGGCCTTTGTGCGCATGCTGGGCGGCCTGCTGAAGGATGTTGAACTGGGCCCAAAAATAGTACCCATCGTCGCCGACGAGGCACGTACCTTTGGTATGGCCAATCTGTTCAAACAGGTCGGTATTTACTCCAGCGTCGGCCAGCGCTACGCACCTGAAGACATTGGCTCGGTTCTCAGCTACCGCGAGGCGATGGATGGACAAATTCTGGAAGAAGGTATCAGCGAGGCCGGCGCACTGGCCAGCTGGACGGCCGCCGCCACCAGCTACAGCGTGCATGGCCTGGCCATGCTGCCGTTTTATATTTATTACTCGATGTTCGGTTTTCAGCGCGTCGGCGACCAGATCTGGGCTGCGGCCGACCAGCGGGCGCGTGGCTTTCTGCTGGGCGCTACATCGGGCCGCACCACCCTCAGCGGCGAAGGCCTGCAACACCAGGACGGCACCAGCCACCTGGTGGCCGCCACCATTCCCAACTGCAAAGCCTATGACCCCGCCTTTGCCTGCGAATTAGCCGTCATCATCGACCACGGCATGCGCGAGATGATGGTGCAGCAGCGTGACGTTTTTTATTACGTCACGATGATGAACGAGAACTACGCCCAGCCTGATTTGCGCGTCGGTAGCGAGGCAGACATGATTGCCGGTTGCTATAAATTTAATAGCTATTTTTACCCGAATCTATTGGGCTTGAACCCTAAAACATCATTAAAAGCAGCTCAAAAAGTCACTCTACTAGGTTCAGGTGCAATTTTGACCGAGGTGATCAAGGCTGCGGAGCAACTGGCGGCCAGCGGCATGGAGGTCAGCGTTTTCAGCGTCACCAGCTGGAGTGAGCTGGCAAGGGATGGTGCGGCCTGCCAGCAAAGTGCACTGGACAATCAACCGCAAGCTGAAGCCTTTATCGCCCGGCAACTGAACACCAGCGAAGGCCCCATCATTGCCGCCACCGACTACGTGCGCGCTGTGCCGGAGAGCATTCGTGCTTTTTTGCCGGTTGGACGAAGCTACCTGACGCTGGGCACTGACGGCTTTGGCCGCAGCGACACGCGAGCCGCCCTGCGCAATTTCTTTGGCGTGGATGCAGCCAGCATTACGCGCGCTGCGATGTACGCTTTGAAAGACAAATAACCGAACAAAAGCGCCCGGCTATTTGGTTCACAGCAACTGACAAATAACAAATGCCAGATGACAAATACCAGATGACAGATGACCCAAAATTACTTCGGCAACAACACCTTGTCAACCACGTGAATCACGCCGTTGGACTGGTACACATCGGCAATCGTCACAGTGGACGTACCACCTTTTTCGTCGGTAATCATGACTTTGCCGCCAGCCGACTTGGCCGTCAAGATGCCGCCCGCAACGGTTTTAAAGCTTGTGCTGCCTTTGCCGTCCATGATCATTTTGGTCAATGCCGCAGCATCGACCTTACCGGGCACGACGTGGTACGTCAGGATGCCGGTCAGCATGCCCTTGTTTTCAGGCTTGAGCAGCGTGTCTACTGTGCCAGCAGGCAAGGCTGCAAAAGCTGTGTTGGTCGGTGCGAAAACGGTGAATGGGCCAGGGCTTTTCAGCGTCTCAACCAGACCAGCAGCTTTGACAGCAGCCACCAAGGTGGTGTGGTCTTTGGAGTTGACGGCGTTGTCAATGATGTCCTTCGATGCCAGCATGGGCGCGCCACCGACCATGACTTGCGCGAAGGAAGAGGCAGCGCCCAGACCCAGCATGACGGCCACGCTGACAGCAGCGAGTTTGCGGGAGATTTTCATATGAAGTCCTATCAAGTTGAATTAAAGGCAAGTTACACAAAAGCCGACATCCATACAGATTCAAGCGGCTGTTATGAATACGGCGTTGGGCTGCGGCCAGATTCAACTGTTCTTAAACTACTTTCAAATATGCGAAGCTGACTGCGTGCGCGTCTGTAGTAAGTTGCGTATGGCCTGCGGGTACAACAGGTGCTCTTGAACGAGCACACGCGCCGCTAAAGTCTCTGACGTGTCGCCCGCCAGAATCGGGACCGCCACTTGGGCTAAAACCTCACCATGGTCCAACTCAGGTGTCACAAAATGCACCGTGGCTCCAGCCACTTTACAGCCCGCATCAATCGCCCGCTGGTGCGTGTTGAGGCCGGTAAAAGCCGGCAGCAGGGAGGGATGGATATTGACCAATCGACCCGCATAATGGGCGACAAAAGCGGGTGTCAGGATGCGCATAAAACCCGCCAGCAGCACCCAAGCCGGTTGGTGCTTGTCAATCAGGTCTATCAGCGCCGCATCAAAAGCCTCACGCGTGGCAAAATCGGTGTGGTCGAGCAGACTGGTTGCCAGGCCCAAAGCTTTTGCGGCGCGCAGACCTTCAGAATCAGGCTTGTTGCTGATGACGCAGGCCAGGCGTGCACCAAACTTGGCCAGCCACTGCTGTTGCTCTGCTGCATCGGCAATGGCCAGCATGTTGGAGCCCATGCCCGAGATTAAAACAACGATATTTTGAAACGGCAAGGTCATGCGCCCAGATTATGACCAGCCCACAGTCACCGCCTTGACAAACCAAAAAGCACATTCGTGCTAAAAACGTAGTTTTTGCATAGCATCAGATCGCAACGGAGTCGACCATGGATTTAGTTTTCACCCCTGAAGAGCAGGCTTTTCGAGAAGACATACGCGCCTGGGTTCACGCCAACCTGCCGGCAGACATACAGCACAAGGTACGCAACGCCCTGCGCCAGACGCGGGACGACATGCAGCGCTGGGCCAAAATTTTGGGCAAAAAGGGCTGGTTGGGTCACGGCTGGCCGAAAGAATTTGGCGGCCCCGGCTGGAACGCGGTACAAAAACATTTGTTTGAAGAAGAATGCGCGCTGGCTGGCGCTCCGCGCGTCGTGCCATTTGGCCCGGTGATGGTGGCGCCGGTCATCATGGCGTTTGGCAATGCCGAGCAACAAGCCCGGTTTTTACCTGGTATTGCCAGCGGCGACGTATGGTGGAGCCAGGGCTATAGCGAGCCAGGTTCGGGGTCTGACTTGGCATCGCTCAAATGCAAAGCCGAACGCGTCGGCGACAAATTCATCGTCAATGGCCAGAAAACCTGGACAACTTTGGGTCAGTACGGCGAATGGATTTTTTGCCTGGTGCGCACCAGCAGTGATGGCAAGCCGCAAACCGGCATCTCATTCTTGCTAATTGACATGAAGTCGCCGGGCGTAAGCGTTAAGCCTATCGTGCTGTTGGATGGCGAGGCCGAAGTCAATGAGGTGTGGTTCGACAACGTCGAAGTACCCGCCAACAACCTGATTGGTGAAGAAAACAAAGGCTGGACCTACGCCAAGCATTTGCTCAGCCATGAGCGTACCAATATTGCTGATGTGAACCGCAGCAAGCGCGAGCTGGAGCGGTTGAAAAAAATCGCCAAAGCCGAAGGCGTTTGGGACGACTTCAGGTTCAGAGACGAAATCGCCAAGCTTGAAGTCGATGTGGTGGCGCTAGAGATGATGGTGCTGCGCGTGCTCTCTGCTGAAAAAACTGGCAAAAATTCGCTCGATATTGCTGGACTCCTGAAAATCAAAGGCAGTGAAATACAGCAGCGTTACAGCGAACTGATGATGCTTGCCGCTGGCCCGTACGCGCTGCCTTTGATTGAAGAAGCGATGCAGGCTGGTTGGCAAGGCGACTACCCTGGCGGCATGTTGGGCAACGCGCCATTGGCAGGCAGCTACTTCAATATGCGCAAAACCACCATTTATGGCGGTAGCAATGAAGTGCAGCGAAATATCGTTGCACAGTTTGTTCTGGGTTAATTTATGGGTTTTATGGTGGCACTCCTAGAAATTCAAATTTTCGGGATGAAGTGCAATGCGCCCGGAGCAGCGCACACCGCAATGCGCTTGTGTGCATAAGATTTGCGAGCACCGCGCAACGCAGCAATTTGCCCGGAAAATAAATTTATAGGAGTGTCAGTATGGATTTCGATTTCACAGACGACCAGGAACAACTGCGTGATGCGGTGCGCAAATGGGTCGACAAAGGCTATAGCTTTGATCGCCACCGCAGCATCACCCAAGCTGGCGGCTTTTCACGCGACGCCTATGCCGAGCTGGCCGAGTTGGGCCTGACGGGCTTGTACGTACCCGAGGCACATGACGGCATGGGGATGGGACCCACCGAGGGCATGGTGGTGATGGAGGAGCTCGGGCGCGGCATGGTTCACGAACCTGTGAGCCAAGCGCTGATTGCTGGCGCCGTGCTGGCGGCTTATGCGCCAGAAATCGTCAAAGCCGCATGGCTGCCCAAAATAGCGTCGGGTGAAAGCCTGGTGGTTTTGGCGCATCAGGAGCGTGCGGGTCGTTATGACCTTGCAAAATGTGAAGCAAAAGCGACTCTAGACCAACAAATATGGGTTCTGACAGCTACAAAAAGCATAGTATCTTGCGGTGACCATGCCGACGCTTTCATCGTGCCTGCGATGGCCGACGGCAAACTGGCGCTGTTTTTGGTTGAACGCACGGCCACAGGCGTCACGACACGTGGCTACGGCACGCAAGACGGTGGTCGCGCATCGGAAGTAGTGCTGGCGGGCGCTGCTGCTGCCTTGATCACCAAGGAGGGTGCAACCGCCTTGGCACACGCTGTCGATATTGGTATTGCTGCAACCTGCGCCGAAGCCATCGGCGTGATGGATGAAACCCTGGCGATCACGGTCGAGTACATGAACACCCGCAAGCAGTTTGGCGTGGTCATCAGCAGCTTTCAGGCGCTACGTCACCGCGTGGCTGACATGAAAATGCAGCTGGAATTGGCCAGGTCCATGAGCTACTACGCTAGCATGAAGCTGAACGCACCCGCTGCTGAGCGCAGCGCTGCGCTGGCCAGAGCCAAATACCAACTGGGTGTGTCGATGCGAAAAGTCAGCCAGGAGGCGGTACAGCTGCACGGCGGTATTGGCGTGACGAACGAGTACATCGTCAGCCATTATTTTAAAAAGCTGACGCAGCTGGAAATGACTTTTGGCGACACGCTGCACCACTTGGGTGAAGTGTCCAGCCGTATGCAAGATACTGCTGGGGTGTTTGCCTGACAGGTCAGGCGTGCAAGCGCGATGTTTTTGGAATATGCGCCATCAAAAACTCCATTTGGTCCGCCAAAATCCGGCGGTTACGCAAAATAAAATCTTCCCAGAGGCTGGGCACATAGGGCGTGTACAACAGCGGCATATTGGCCTGCTCGGGAGTGCGGCTGCTTTTGCGGTGGTTACAGGCGCGGCAGGCGGTAACCACGTTCATCCAGGTGTCAATGCCTTTTTGTGCAAACGGAATGATGTGCTCGCGGGTCAAGTCTTCTTCATGAAAATGCTGGCCGCAGTAGGCGCACACATTGCGGTCACGCACAAAAAGTTTTGTGTTGGTCAGACCAGGTTTGAGCGCAAACGGGTTGATTTTGGGCACGCCCTTGGTGCCAATGATGCTGTTGATGGTGATGATCGACTGGTTGCCCGTGATGGCGTTATGGCCACCATGAAAGGTTGCCACATGCGCGCCCATTTCCCAGCGCACTTCGTCGGATGCGTAGTGCAGCACGGCTTCTTCGAGGCTGATCCACGACTGTGGCAGCCCTTGCGCTGATAGCTTTAAGACCTTCAAACCTGACCTCCACTGATGAAAATGGAAACACCTTGTCACGTAAGACTTCAATATACAGGTAAATGATGACCAACTGGTCTTAAGGGCTGATTAAAGGTCGCCATCCGCTATTAAAACGATAATAGGTGGTGGGCACTTCTAGAAATTCAGATTTTCGGGATGAAGTGCAAGGCGCACGGAGCGCAGGACACCGGAATGTACTTTAGTACATGAGGATTCCGAGCACCGCGGAACACGGCAATTCGCCCGAAAAATGAATGTATTGAAGTGCACACATGAAAGTCTTTCGCGGATACCGTCACCCCCAGCTTGCAACCGCCTGCGCTTTGACGATTGGCAATTTTGACGGCGTTCACCGTGGTCATCAGGCGATGCTGGCACTGCTTAAAAACGAAGCCCAACACCGAGGCCTGCCGAGCTGTGTGATGACGTTTGAACCCCATCCACGGGACTACTTTGCGGCACTGGCCAAAAAGCCTGAGCTGGCACCCCCACGCATTGCCACGCTGCGCGACAAGCTGACCGAGTTGGCCGCCTGCGGCATAGAGCAGGTGCTTGTCCTGCCCTTTGATGCACGCTTGGCCAGCCAAGCGCCCGAAGCTTTTATCCATGACGTGCTGGTGCAGGGCCTGGGTGCTGAATACATTTTGGTTGGTGATGATTTTCGTTTTGGTGCCAAGCGTGCGGGGGGCTATGCCATGCTGGATGCAGCCGGACAGCGCCAAGGCTTCGATGTGGCGCGCATGAACAGCTATGAAGTTCAGAGCACACGGGTTTCCAGTTCAGCCGTACGCCAAGCCCTCAGCGCAGGCGACATGGCGCAGGCGACGCGTTTGCTGGGCCGGCCTTACAGTATTTCAGGCCATGTGGTGCATGGTCGCAAACTTGGGCGCGACTTGGGTTTTAGCACGCTGAATCTGCGCTTTTCGCACGGAAACCCCGCCGCCAGTGGCATCTTTGCCGTGCTGGTCCACGGCTTAGCAGACAAGGCATTGCAGGGAGTGGCCAATTTGGGCATTCGCCCGTCGATTGATGCCAATGACGTGAACCAGGGCCGCGTGCTGCTGGAGACTTACTGCCTGGACTGGCCTCACACCTTGGGCGCGGAGGGTGGCTACGGTAAAATCGTCCGTGTGGAACTGTTGCACAAATTGCATGACGAATTGACATACGACGGTCTGGATGCGCTTAAAAAAGGCATTGCGATAGATTGTGGTGATGCCCGCGCGTTTTTTGCAAGCATGCACAGCGAGACTGCCCGCCAAACGACGCGTGATCGAATTTAGACGATCTCGCACATCGGCCGCTCCCCTTTGACGGGCTCAGGGTGAACGGTTTTTTATCACACTTTTATCCCAACTTATCGGTTCGGGCTGAGCCCATCGAAGCCTTCTTTTTATTTTCATACACATGTCTGAGCAAAAAACCGACTACCGCAGCACCCTGAACCTGCCCGACACGCCCTTCCCCATGCGCGGCGATCTGCCCAAGCGTGAAGCGGGCTGGGTTAAAGACTGGGACGACAAAGGTATTTATAAAAAGCTTCGCCTAGCGCGTGCAGGCGCGGTTAAATTTGTATTGCATGATGGCCCGCCGTATGCCAACGGCAAGATTCACATCGGTCACGCTGTCAATAAAATTTTGAAGGACATGGTCGTCAAAGCGCGCCAGCTCAAAGGTTTGGATGCGATTTACGTGCCGGGCTGGGACTGCCACGGCTTGCCGATTGAAAACGCCATTGAAAAGCTGCACGGCCGAAGTCTGTCAAAAGACGAAGTCCAGGTTAAAAGCCGAGCCTTCGCCACTGAGCAAATTGCCGGGCAGCTAGAGGACTTCAAACGCCTGGGCGTGTTGGGCGAATGGGACAACCCTTACCGCACGATGGACTACAAAAATGAGGCGAATGAAATTCGCGCGCTCAAACGCATCATGGAGCGCGGCTTTGTGTACCGCGGTTTGAAGCCCGTCTACTGGTGCTTTGACTGTGGCTCGTCACTGGCCGAGTTCGAAATTGAATACGCGGACAAAAAATCGCAAACACTCGATGTGGGTTTTAAAAGTGCTGAGCCCGACCAGCTGGCCGCTGCGTTTGGTTTGAAGAGTCTGGGTAAAGATGCGTTCGCCGTGATCTGGACGACTACGGCCTGGACGATTCCCGCCAATCAAGCGCTGAACTTAAACCCGGAACTCAGCTACGCGCTGGTAGATACCGAACGCGGTATTTTGATGCTGGCTGAATCACTGGTTGCGACGTGCCTGGAGCGCTATCAGCTCACTGGCCAAGTGATTGCCACCACGCAAGGCAAGAACCTGGCGTTGCTCAATTTCATGCACCCGCTTTACGATGTGAAAGATGACAATGGGGTACAAGGCTACAAACGCTTGAGCCCGGTGTTTTTGGCCGACTACGCTACGGCAGACGATGGCACCGGTATCGTGCACTCATCGCCCGCTTACGGCGTAGAAGACTTTAACTCCTGCGTTGCCAATGGCATTGCAACTGACGACATTTTGAACCCGGTGCAAGGCAATGGCCGTTATGTGGACGACTTGCCGCTGTTTGGCGGCTTGAACATCTGGAAAGCTGCGCCGCTGGTCATCGACAAACTGCGCGAGCACGGCCGCTTGTTTACTACCCTTGACATCGCGCACAGCTACCCGCATTGCTGGAGGCACAAAACGCCGGTGATCTACCGCGCGGCCGCGCAGTGGTTTGTTCGCATGGATGAAGGCGAAGGGGTGTTCACCAAAGACAAAGCACCCAACACCTTGCGCAAACTTGCACTTGATGCGATTCAGCAAACGCAGTTCTACCCTGAAAACGGCAAAGGCCGGCTGCGCGACATGATTGCTGGCAGGCCCGACTGGTGCATCAGCCGCCAGCGCAACTGGGGCGTGCCGCTGCCATTTTTCATCCACACCGCCACCGGCGAGTTACACCCGCGCACCATGGAAATCATGGACCAAGCCGCCAGCACAGTCGAAGCAGGTGGCGTTGAGGCCTGGAGCAAAGCCACGGCTGAATCCATCATTGGCGTTGACGGCGAGCATGGGGCACACCACTACATCAAGAGCACCGACATTCTTGACGTGTGGTTTGACTCGGGCACCACGCATGACCACGTGCTGAAACACAGCCATGCGGCACAATCGAGCTGGCCGGCCGACCTGTACCTGGAAGGCCATGACCAGCACCGGGGCTGGTTTCATTCCTCCCTGCTCACGTCATGCGCCATGTACGACCGCGCGCCGTACAAGGGCTTGCTCACGCACGGCTTCACGGTGGACGGCAAAGGCCGCAAGATGAGCAAGAGCGAAGGCAATGTGGTCGTGCCCCAGGAAGTCTCCGGTAAGCTGGGGGCAGAAATTATCCGCCTCTGGTGCGCATCCACCGACTATTCAGGCGACCTCGGTATTGACGAAAAAATCTTGGCGCGGGTGGTTGACAGTTACCGCCGTATTCGCAACACGCTGCGCTTTTTGATGGCCAACGTCAGTGACTTTGACCCTTCCAAACACGCCGTGCCGTTTGACGAGTTGCTGGAGATTGACCGCTACGCCCTGAGCCGCGCCGCGCAACTGCAAGCCGATATCCTGGCGCATTACGAGGTGTACGAGTTTCAACCCGTTGTATCCAAACTGCAAATTTATTGCAGCGAAGACTTGGGCTCGTTTTACCTGGACATCCTCAAAGACCGGCTGTACACCACCGCCGCCGGGTCGCACGCCCGCCGCAGCGCGCAGACGGCGCTGCATCAAATTACCCACGCCATGCTGCGCTGGATGGCACCGTTTTTGAGCTTCACCGCTGAAGAGGCGTGGGCGACGTTTGGCGCGTCCGAGTCAATTTTTCTAGAAACGTATTCAGACTTCAAACTGCAAAACGATGTATTGCTGGCCAAGTGGACACGTATTCGCGAGATTCGTGATGCCGTGAACAAAGACATTGAAACCTTGCGAGCTGACGGCAAGGTTGGCTCGTCTCTGCAAGCTGAAGTGACGCTAGAAGTCAATGCCGATGACTACGCTTTGCTTACAAGCCTGGGCAGAGATGCAAAATTTGTATTCATTACATCCGCTATTGATCTGGTCGCTGGAAGCACGTACAAGACAACCGTTGCAGCCAGTTCAAACACCAAATGCGAGCGCTGCTGGCATTACGTCGACGACGTAGGCAGTCATGCACAGCACCCCACCATCTGCAGCCGCTGCATCAGCAACTTGCATGGCGTGGGCGAAACCAGGAGCTTTGCATAAATGGCAAAGACCACTCTCATCAAATCATCCAGCGGCATGTTGCCTTGGCTGGGCTTGGCGCTGTTGATCCTGATTGCAGACCAGTTCACCAAGGTGCTGATCCTGGGCTACTACCGCCTGGGCGACGCCACTAACGTGACGAGCTTTTTCAATGTGGTGCGCGTTCACAACGCCGGTGCTGCGTTTTCGTTTCTAGCCAACGCGGGCGGCTGGCAGCGCTGGTTTTTTACCGGAATCGGCGTTGCTGCAGCAATTTTTATCATCTGGATGCTCAAGTCACACGCTGGACAAAAGCTCTTTTCGTTTGCGTTGGCTTGCATTTTGGGCGGCGCAATTGGCAACGTGATTGACCGCACACTCTACGGCTATGTGGTGGACTTTTTAGATTTTCATGTCGCGGGTTGGCACTTTCCAGCGTTCAATGTCGCCGACAGCGCCATCAGTATCGGTGCGGTCTGTTTGATTCTGGATGAGATACTGAGAGTTCGGCGAAGCCATTAGCACAGTGCAAAGTCTGAAAACCAGCGCGCTGCACATTGATTTGATCAGCGATCTCAAGCGCATCAACTCGCATATTTGCGCGATTGCCTACCCGATTCTTGACTCTGCCGGCGCACTGGCACCGAAACGGTTGCGGCAGTCAGCGCTGGTCGATTAGTTTTAACACCGACGCGAAAATCAGCGCGGCTTCCAAGGTGAATTCATCGCGTTGCATGGCGGCCAGCAACTGTGCCAAGTCCATCAGCACAAACTGCGCGACTTCTCCGTCCTGGTTGTTGGGCATCAAGCCGTCAGGCACAGTCGCCACATACCACTCAATAAACTCTTGCATATAGCCCGCCGCACCATCGCTTGATGGGCGGCAGTTGCTTTGACGACCGCCATGGGTCAAATTTTGCAGCTCAGCGACTTGCAAGCCTGCCTCTTCCCACGTCTCACGTTGCAAGGCAGTTTCGACACTGTCTTCAGCGCTGACCATGCCGCCCATCAAGGTGTCCCATTTGCCGGGGTCGTTGGGTTTGTTCAAGGCACGTTGCTGTACCCAAAAGCGGCCGTCGGTGGTTTGCCCGACCAAATGCACGGCCAGGGTAGCAATGCCCAATGACCTGACGGCGCCGCGTTCTATCGTGCCGATTTGCACGCCCTGCTCGTCTCGTACCGCCAGTTGCTCATTGCGCCAAGCGCCTGCCAGGCCTGCATCTCGTAATACATCAGCCAATTGGTTCAAGCGGGTTGTCACATCGGTATGACCCAGCACCAGATGCCAGCCTGATTGCTCCTTTTTCAGGAGCTTTTCACTCACGTATTGATTGACTAAAAGGTCAAAATGATCCATAAAAACAGGCTCTACCGAGCCAATTTTCATGTTTTCTACGTAAAAAGCCACCCTGGCAAGCGCTGGACTTTGGTTAGCCTCAGCCTGAAGTTTTTGCAGCCAGTCCGCCATCCCTTAGAGCGTCAAAATCGTGCAGCCCGTGGTTTTGCGAGCTTCCAGTGCGCGGTGGGCGGCGGCTACATCAGCCAAGGCAAAGGTCTGGTCAATCGGGATGTTGACTTTACCGCTGGTGACCATGGCAAACAAGTCATCGGCCATGGCCTGGGTGACCTCGCGCGTGGCGATGTGGGTGAACAGGGTAGGGCGCGACACATACAGTGAGCCTTTAGCCGCCAGCAGACCCATGTCCAGCGGTTCCACTTTGCCCGATGCATTGCCAAAATTTGCCGCCAAACCAAATGGGCTCAGGCAGTCGAGTGATTTTAAAAATGTGTCTTTACCGACCGAGTCGTAGACCACGCTCACGCCTTTGCCGCCGGTAATATCTTTAACCCGCGCCACAAAATCTTCGGTGCTGTAGTTGATAGCATGTGACGCGCCATTGGCAAGGGCCAACGCGCATTTGGCATCAGAGCCTGCGGTACCGATCAATTGCAGGCCCAGCGCCTTGGCCCACTGGCAGGCAATCAGGCCCACGCCACCAGCAGCAGCGTGAAACAACACAAAATCACCGGCCTTCAAGCCTGACTGCGGCAGCGTTTTGCGCAGCAAATATTGCGCTGTCAGGCCTTTGAGCATCATGGCCGCACCGGTTTCAAAACTGATCGCGTCGGGCAGTTTGCACACGCATTTGGCGGGCATCACACGCAGTTCACAGTAGCTGCCGGGTGGCTGGCTGGCATACGCAGCGCGGTCGCCAACCTTCAGGTGCGTCACGCCCTCACCTACCGCTTCAATCACACCAGAGGCCTCCATGCCGAGCTTAAGCGGCATGGCCAGCGGATAGACACCCGCCCTCTGGTAAATATCAATGTAGTTCAAACCCACTGCTTTGTGGCGGATGCGGATCTCACCTACACCGGGATCGCCAACCTCTACGTCCACCAGCTTGAGCTCTTCAGGACCGCCATGCTGGTCAATGCGTACGGTTTTGGAGATTTGCTTTGTCATGTGTTTTCCTTTTTGTGGCGATGTTGAAGGCTGTGGTTAATAAGTATGAGTATCGATTATCTTTCAAGCCTTGTTAAAGTCCCTACCATGAACCAACGCCTGACGCTGCCAACCGCCCTGCTTTTAACCGTACCACCGCTGATGTGGGCAGGCAACGCCGTCGTAGGTCGCGCTGTGGCAGACCTGATTCCGCCCATGACCTTGAATTTTTTTCGTTGGGTCATAGCCTTTTTTATTTTATTGCCTGTGACTTGGCAGGTGTTTAAAACCGACAGTAGCATTTGGACAAACTGGCGGCGCTACGCTGCGCTGGGCCTGCTGGGCGTAGGCTGCTACAACGCCTTGATGTACCTGGCGCTACACACGTCCACAGCGCTCAACGTGACATTGGTGGGCGCCAGCATGCCCATGTGGATGCTGGCCACGGGTGCTGTTTTTTTTAAGCAACGCATCTGGCGTTTGCAGGTGCTGGGGGCACTGCTGTCGATGGCGGGCGTGCTGATGGTGCTGTCGCGCGGGCAGTTGGCGTGGTTGCTGCATGTCCAATTTGTGCCTGGCGATTTTTACATGGTACTGGCCAGTGTTGCCTGGGCGTTTTACAGCTGGCTGCTTTTTCAACCGGCGGGCAGCCAAGCCAAAGACGCACCAGATATTCGCAGTGACTGGGCTGCATTTTTAATGGCGCAAATGGTCTTTGGCCTAGGCTGGTCAGGCGCACTGGCAGGCGGTGAGTGGTCGCTTACCAACGCCAGCATCAGCTGGGGTTGGCCGTTAGCCGCTGCTCTGCTGTACGTTGCCCTAGGCCCAGCACTGCTGGCCTACCGCTGCTGGGGCCTGGGCGTACAGCGTGTAGGCCCAGCGATTGCAGGCTTTTTCTCCAACCTCACGCCCTTGATCGCTGCCGTTCTGTCGGCAGCCTTTTTAGGTGAATTGCCGCAGCTGTACCACGTTGCGGCTTTTGTGCTGATTGCGGGCGGCATTGTGGTGTCCAGCAGGCGCTAGCGCCTGCAATTTCAGCTAGACCCCCATCCGTACGCGCCGCGCCAACTCTTCGGCCTTCGCGTCATCAATCTCGCGCATCACACTGCGCATGTCGGGCGCCCCGGCTTTGTGCGCGAAGCGGCCGGTTAAAAGGGTATCTGGGTACAGCACGCCACGCTGGTACAAATCCCACATCTCCAGGCCGTAGCTGGTGTGCAGCAGCTCCGGTGCAAACTGGCCAAAAAAATTACGCAGGTTGGCCACATCACGCAGCAGCATCCGGGCCGCATGGTTGTTGCCGGCGGCATCAATGGCCTGCGGCAGGTCGATGATGACGGGAACATCGACACCGCCAGGCGTACCGTCCAGACGCTCCTCATGGCCCAGCAAAATATTGAACTCTGACAAATCGCCATGCACCACTCCGGCGCACAGCATGCGAACGACTTCCAGCAGCAGTGCGGCATGGTGCAGACGCGCATCGCGAGGGGAAAAAACCACATCATTCAGGCGTGGGGCAGCATCACCCTGGGCGTCTGTCACCAGCTCCATCAACAGCACACCATCACAAAAGTTATACGGTTTTGGGACGCGCACACCCGCTGCGGCCAGCCGGTAAAGCGCGTCGACCTCAGCGCTTTGCCAAGCGGCCTCTTGCGCCTGCCGGCCAAACTTGCTGCCCTTGGCCATGGCACGCGCCTGGCGGGTATTTTTGACCTTGCGGTTTTCGGTGTAGTCCACGGCCTGGCGAAAGCTGCGCTCGTTGGCCTCTTTGTAAACCTTGGCACAGCGGGTGTCCGCCCCGACCTGCACCACATAAACAGTCGCCTCTTTGCCACTCATGAGTTGGCGAGACACGCTGTCAATCAGGCCCTCTTCCATCAGCGCCTGTAGTCTTTTCGGTGGTTTCATGGCCCTATTTTGCCTTGCCAGCGGATCTGCCCGGCGCAGAGAAAAGTCTAAAAAGTCCCGCTATACGCCCCACCATCGGCCAGCACATTTTGTCCCGTCATGTAACCGGCATGTACGCTGCACAAAAATGCACAAATCGCACCAAACTCTTGCGGGTTGCCAAAGCGCTGGGCAGGGATGGTTTTTCGGCGTGCATCCATCACCGCCGATATCGGCTGGCCAGACTTTTCAGCTGCGCCTTTCATGGTAGTTTTGAGGCGGTCGGTGTCAAACGCGCCGGGCAGCAGGTTGTTGATGGTGACGCCGCTTGCTGCGAGCTTGCTGCGCGACACACCCGCCACAAAACCCGTCAGGCCGCTGCGTGCGCCGTTAGACAGGCCCAAAATATCAATCGGCGCTTTGACCGCACTCGAGGTGATGTTGATGATGCGGCCAAAACCGCGCGCCGCCATGCCGTCCACCGTGGCCTTGATCAGCTCAATCGGTGTCAGCATATTGGCATCGACAGCTTTTATCCACGCATCACGGTCCCAGTTGCGGAAGTCACCCGGCGGCGGGCCACCGGCGTTGGTGACCACAATATCAAAATCTTGACGTACGGCAAATACCGCCGCGCGGCCTTCAGCGGTGGTGATGTCAGCGGCAACATACTGCACGCTAGCGCCTGAGTCATGGGCGTCATTGGCTGTTAATTGTGCAGCTGCAGCTTGCAATACGTCGGCTCCACGCGCCACGATCAGCACATGCACACCCTCGCGCACCAGCGCCTGGGCACAGCCCAGACCCAAACCCTTGCTGGCACCGCATACCAGCGCCCATTTGCCTTTGATGCCTAAATCCATATGGAATCCTTAATGTTCTAAAGTTACTATTTTGACTGGCTAAACACATATATGCCGGCGATCACCAAAGCGGTACCAGCGGCTAACCACAGGGTAAACGGCTCACCCAAAATGACCACCCCCATCAGGATGGTGGACATCGCGCCCAGCATGCCGGTTTGCGCTGTCATGCTGGCCCCAATACGCTCGATGGCCATCATCACCAGCAGCACGGGCAAGGCCGTACACAGCGTGCCGTTGAGCAGCGACAGCCAGACCACTTCAGGTGCCACCCAGGCGGCACTGATGGGCCTGAGCAGTACAAACTGCAGCAGGCAGCACAGACAGGCCACCAGGCTGGCAAGCCCCACCAGCCGCAAGGAGCCAATCCGTTTGACGATCTCTCCGCTGTGCACCAGATACAGTGCATAGCTGATGGCACTGAGAAACACCAGCAGCGCGCCCCAGGCCGCGGCCGTGCCTTGCAGCGATATTTCATGCCCGAACACCAGCACCACGCCGCTGTAGCTGATCGCCATGCCAACAACCTGCCGCACCGAGGCACGCCGCTGGTACAACACCAGTCCAAACAGCATGACCAGCGTGGGGTTGAGGTACAAAATCAGCCGACCCAGCGAGGCACTGATATAGGCCAGCCCAGTAAAGTCCAGAAAACTCGACAGGTAGTAGCCGCTAAAGCCCAGCAGCGCCACATCGCGCCAGTCCTTGCGCGTCAGCGCCGCCTGGCCCCGGCTAGCCCACCAGGCCATGACGGCAAAAATAGGCAACGCAAACAGCATCCGGTACATGATCAGCGTGACCGCATCGACGCCATGGCGGTAAGCCAGCTTGACGATGATGGCTTTCCCGCTGAAGGCCAGGGTACCGACAACAGCGAGCGCCATGCCGGGTAGCAGACTTTTACCAGTTGCTATATTTTTAATAGCTAATTGTGCCCTAATTTGTTGGGCTATAGGCTTATTTGGCACCTAAAAAAGACCCACAATAGCAGTTTTCGATGCTTTTAAGCTCAAAATCCGACCGCCTGCCCATCACGACGCGCATCGCTGGCGGCCACATAGCCTTCGACTTTGGGGTCGCCTGCCAGCCAGATGAACTGGCCCGCACCAAAGTCCTGGTAAGAGTCATTGATCACTTCCATGCGGTGGCCGCGCTGGGCCAAGCCCTGCACCGTGGCCTGGTTCATGGCGGCTTCCACATTGATCTCAAAACCTGCGTTGTAGCGCCAGCGCGGTGCATCGCACGCGGCTTGTGGGCTTTGCTGGTAGTCCAGCATGCGCACCAGCGTTTGCATATGGCCTTGCGGCTGCATATTGGCGCCCATCACGCCGTAGGACATCACCGGTTTGCCGTCTTTGGTCAAAAAGGCGGGAATGATGGTGTGAAACGGCCGCTTGCCAGGTGCTACCTGGTTGATGCCCGCGTCAAGGCTGAAACCATGGCCCCGGTTTTGCAGGCTGATGCCAAATTCAGGCACCACACAGCCTGAGCCAAAGCCCATGTAGTTGCTTTGAATAAAGCTCACCATCATGCCGTCTTCGTCTGCGGTGCTGAGGTAAATCGTGCCGCCCTTGACAGGATTGCCGGCACCAAAATCTTGCGCCTTTTTCATATCAATAAGTTTGGCACGGCTGGCCAGGTAAGCGTCAGCTAGCATTTGCTCAGGGCTCACCGCCATCGACGATGGCTCGGCCACATATTGGTAGACGTCGGCAAAGGCCAGCTTCATGGCTTCAATCTGCAGATGCTGGGAGTCCACGCCGTCTAGCGCCAAACTGGCCATGTCAAACTTGTCCAAAATACCCAGTGCCATCAGCGCGGCAATGCCTTGGCCGTTCGGCGGGATTTCATGCAGGGTGTGGCCACGGTAATTTTTGCTGATCGGTTTGACCCATTCTGGCTGGTAGCCAGCAAAGTCGTTGAGCGTGTGGCTGCCGCCGTTGGCTTGGGAAAATTTAACGATGGCTTCAGCTATCTCACCACCATACAAGGCGCCGCCTTTGGTAGCAGCTATCGCCCGCAAGCCCTTGGCAGCAGCGGTAAATTTAAACAGCTCACCGACACTTGGCGCACGCCCCCACGGCAGAAAGGCTTTCGCAAAACCGGGCTGGCCTTGCAGCTCGGGCGTGGCAGCTTGCCACTTTTCCTGCACCACGGGGGTTAGCAAATAGCCGCGCTCGGCAATCTCAATGGCAGGTTGCATCAAGTCCGCAAATGGCAGCTTGCCAAAACGCTGATGCATCGCGGCCCAGCTGGCTACTGCGCCTGGCACCGTGACGGAGTCCATGCCACGCTTGGGCGGCGTGGTGCTACCCGGGTATTTGCGCTTGAAGTAATCGGCCGTCCAGGCTTGTGGGGCGCGGCCAGAAGCATTTAAACCATGCAGCGCTTTACCGTCCCAAATCAGCGCAAATGCATCACTGCCCAAGCCATTGCTGACCGGCTCAACGATCGTCATGGCTGCCGCTGCAGCAATAGCGGCATCCACCGCATTGCCACCCAGCAGGCGCATGCGCAGGCCGGCTGTTGAAGCTAGGGGATGCGAGGTCGATACAACGTTGCGGGCAAACACCGGGATGCGGGTGCTGGCGTAGGGGTTGTTGAAATTGAAGTTCATAGGTCTTGAAAAATATACATTTATCTGGCGGGCATCAGGTTTGAAAAACCTTGTTGTGTAGACGTTTTAGCAAAAACCAGACCACCAGCACCACCATGGGCACGGCGATTGCTGTGGTGATTTCTGCGGTCAAGGGCCAGCCTATCGACCTTGCCCCCCTGGCCACAAAGTACACCAACCCGGAAATATAGTAGGTGATGGCCGCCACGGACAGGCCTTCTACGGTTGATTGCAGTTTGAGCTGCAAGCCCTGGCGCTGGTTCATCGCGCCAAGCAGAGCCTGGCTGCTTTGCTGCTGCTCAATTTCAACCCGGGTACGCAGCAGGCTGCTGATACGGGAGACGCGCTGGCTCAGAGCGTCTTGCCGCCGCGTCGCCCACTGGCAGGTACTGCGCGCCGGGCTTAAGCGCCGGTCCATAAATTCACGAATGGTTTGCAAGCCAGCCAAGCGCGACTCGGCAATATCGTCGATCCGTTTATCGACCAGTTCAAAGTAGGCGCTGCTGGCTGAAAAGCGTGAATGGCTGGTGGCGTGCTGGCTTTCGACCTGGCCTGCCAGGCGCGTCAGGCGGTCCAGCAGCTGCGGCTCTTGGTCGCGGCTGGCGCTGCGAATCGCGCCTGCCAATTCGGCCAGCTCACGCTCGGCATTGCCCAGGACTTCAGACGCTTCACGGGCAGCGGGCAAGCCCATCAGCGCGGCCATGCGGTAGGTTTCAACCTCCAGCAGTTGTTGCACCAAACGACCTAGGCGGCGGGTAGAAATCCCGCCCGTTAACAGCAACATACGTGAAAAACCATCCGCGTGAATGGCAAAGTCGGTGTAGACCTCAGCGTAGCCATCGGCCACCGTCGATGCCACCAGCGTATCTTCACGCATGACCCGCTTGACCAGTTCATCCGTGCCCTCAGCACTGCTTGGCAAAGCCCAGACGTGCACGCTGGCCAGGCACTGCCCCGGTAAAGCGGCCAGCCATTCTTGCGGCACGACCTGGCTAGCGGTAAGTGGTACTTGGCCCAGCGCTTGCAATACATCGAGCTGGCGAATAAAAGTCCAGGTGACAAACTCGGTGTGCATTTCCCAGCGCAGCCGGTACTGACCCAAATCCGTGCGCAAATGGGTAGATGCTGCATCGGGCAGGGGCAGATGCTGGTTGCGCAGCAGCTCGGCCAGATGGGCTCTGGAGGCCAGCCTTTCTTCAGGGCTGGTCAACATCACCACATGCGACACCGCTGCCGGTGCGGTCATGGACTCTGGCGGACGCGCATGGATTTCGTTGTGCAGCGCTTGGCGTTGGGGATATTGATTCAAGGACATAAGTAGCATCTCTCGCTCTATTGTCGCGCAGGCAACAGGTGCATGATAAAAGCAAAAAAGCACCCGAAGGTGCTTTTTCAAAAGTACCTTGCGTGTTTATTCTTCGACGAAGGCCTCTTTGCGTTTATTTTTAACCGCAGGCAGCAACACAATAATCAGCATCAACAAGCCTGCTGCGAGTAAGGCAGCCGACAACGGACGCGTGACAAATACACTCCAGTCACCGCGCGACAGCAGCAGCGCACGGCGCAAGTTCTCTTCCATCATCGGGCCCAAAATAAAGCCCAGCAGCAATGGCGCTGGCTCGCAACCAAGTTTGACGAACAAATAGCCAATCGCACCAAACGCACCAACGGTCCAGATGTCAAAATTATTGTTGTTGGTCGAGTACACGCCGATCGCACAGAACAGCACAATCGACGGGAACAGGTAACGGTAGGGCACGGTCAGCAACTTGATCCACATGCCGATCAGGGGCAGGTTCAAAATCACCAACATCAGGTTGCCAATCCACATTGACGCTATCAAACCCCAAAAAAGTTCTGGATTACTCGTCATCACCTGTGGGCCGGGCTGGATATTATGAATTGTCATCGCACCGACCATCAGCGCCATCACAGCATTGGGCGGAATACCCAGCGTGAGCAATGGAATAAAAGAAGTTTGTGCACCCGCATTGTTGGCTGACTCAGGGCCTGCCACGCCGCGAATATTGCCTTGACCGAACGGAACCTCACCGGGTTTGTTTTTGATTTTTTTCTCTAACGCATAGGCTGCAAATGCAGCCAACAGTGCGCCGCCACCTGGCAAAATGCCTAGTGCCGAACCCAGAAATGTGCCGCGCAACATCGCTGGTGCCATGTTTTTGAAATCTTCCTTGGTGGGAAACAGACCTGTGACTTTAGCCGTGAAAACTTCGCGGTCATCCGCTGGTCGCGCCAGATTGCTGATGATCTCGCCATAGCCGAACACGCCCATTGCTATGACCACAAAACCAATACCGTCAGTGAGTTCAGGGATATCAAAACTGTAGCGTGCCACACCAGAATTGACGTCAGTACCGACCAAGCCCAAGAGCAAGCCCAGAACAATCATACCGACCGCTTTGAGCAAAGAGCCAGAGGCCAAAACCACCGCGCCAATCAAGCCCAGCACCATCAGCGCAAAATATTCGGCCGGACCGAATTTGAAAGCCAGTTCGGTTAAAGGTGGCGCAAAGGCAGCCAAAATCAGCGTACCGACACAACCTGCAAAAAACGATGAGAGCCCGGCAGCCGCCAGTGCTGGCCCCGCTCGACCTTTTCGGGCCATTTGGTAGCCGTCAATACAGGTCACCACAGACGACGACTCCCCCGGCAGATTGACCAAAATAGCGGTGGTTGAACCGCCGTACTGCGCGCCGTAATAGATACCGGCCAGCATGATCAGTGCAGATACCGGAGGCAAGGCATAGGTAGCTGGCAGCAACATGGCAATCGTGGCCACCGGGCCAATGCCGGGTAGCACACCGATGAGCGTGCCCAAAATGCAGCCGACCAATGCGTACAACAGGTTAATGGGCGTAAATGCCACGCCGAAGCCCAGGGATAGATTGGAAATTAAATCCATTTTTTTTCCTTGTTATTTTTATAGGGGATTAGCGCGTCAAGAACACAGGCCACACCGGGAACTGCAACTTCAGCACGTAGACAAAAGCTATATAGCTGCCAACGGCCAGCACAGTAGCGAGGAGAAAAGTGTTTTTCACCTTCCAGCCCGGTTCAGCAACGCTGGCAACAAACACCAGTCCGTAAATGCCAACAATCAAACCCATCGCAGGAATACCAAACTTGGGCAAACCTGCCAGCAACACGCCAAACAGCAAATTAGAGGCAATGATGTAAAACAGCGGCTTCCAGGCCCAGGCACCAATCTTGTCGCCACCCAGCGTCTCCAGCACCAGCGCCTTGAACGTGATCACGCTGCCCAGAACAGCCAGTAAAACGCCCAGCATCAAAGGAAAGTAGCCGGGGCCCATGCGCGCACCGGTGCCCACTTTGTAAGTCGTCGCCCCCCAGGCAAACGCTACACCAACGGCCATAAACATCAGGCCAGAGAAAAAGTCTTTTTGACTCTTGATATTCACTGAAGGTCTCCTTGATAAAAAAGTTAATGGCGCGATTGTGCATTTATTTTGCGCCAGCCAATATGTGGCTTTCACCTAGATCAGGTTTAAGCCGGGAAAAGCACAGCCTAGGACATGGGCGGCGTTGCCGCCAGAATTTCTTCAATTGTCGTCAGCCCTTCGGCCACCTTGAGCGCACCACCCAGCCGCAAGGGCCGCATGCCATCGGTCACGGCCTGGCGACGCAGCGCGTCGATATTGGGCTCTTTGGATACTTTTTCTTTGAAGGCCTCAGTCACCATCAACAGCTCATACAAACCCAAACGACCTTTGAAGCCCGTCAAGCGACATTGCACGCAACCCACCGGTTTAAAGGGCCGATAAGCACCGTTGAGTTGCCAGGGTTTGACCCATTCAGTCAACGCCTGATGCGATGCGCTGTGGTCTTTTTCACGGCAGTTGCTGCACAGCGTTCGCACCAGGCGCTGGGCCAGCACCCCCAACAAGGTGGCATTGATCAGATAAGCCGGCACGCCAAGCTCCATCAAACGCGACACCGCCGACGGCGCATCGTTGGTGTGCAGGGTGCTAAAGACCAGGTGCCCCGTCAGCGCAGCCTGCACCGCCATCTCTGCGGTTTGTAAATCACGAATTTCACCCACCATGATGATGTCCGGGTCTTGCCGCATCAGGGCGCGCAAGCCTTCGGAGAAGTCAAAGTCAAGGTGCGGCTGAACTTGGGTTTGGTTAAAAGACGGCTCAATCATCTCGATCGGGTCTTCCACGGTGCTGACGTTCACCGCCTCAGTGGCCAAGCGCTTCAGCGTTGAATACAGGGTGGTGGTTTTGCCCGAACCGGTCGGCCCGGTCACCAAAATGATGCCGTAAGGACGCTGTACCAAGGTCTCCCAGCGTTTGGCATCGTGCTCGGCAAAGCCCAGCGCGTCCAGGTCTTTGGCGGTCGCCTCAGGATCAAAAATCCGCATGACCATCTTCTCGCCAAAGGCGGTGGGCAGCGTTGACAGGCGCATTTCAATCTCGTCACCACGCGGGTTGCGGGTTTTGATGCGTCCGTCTTGCGGGCGGCGCTTTTCCACCACATCCATGCGGCCCAGCAGCTTGATGCGCGCCGTCATGGCGTTGTGTACCGCCATCGGCAACTGGTAGACCAGATGCAACACGCCGTCGATACGAAAGCGGATCACACCCTGCTCACGGCGCGGCTCTAAATGGATGTCGCTGGCGCGCTGGTCAAAGGCGTACTGCCACAGCCAGTCCACCACCTGGACCACGCCCTGGTCGTTGGCATCTAGCTGCTGGTTGGTTTTGTTGAGTTCAACCAGTTGCTCAAAACTGTTACCGCCCGAGTTACCGCCCGCCTTGATCGCCGCCTTGACCGACCTGGCCAGCGAAAAAAACTCAGCCGTGTATTTGCTGATATCCAGCGGGTTGGCCACCACCAGCCGCACACTGCGCTTGGCCTGACGCTCGACCACTGCGACCCAGTCGGTGATGAAAGGCTCTGACGTGGCGACCACCACCTCAGTGGCCGTCACCTGCACCGGCAGTACTTTGTGGCGCTCGGCATACATGGCGGACATGCTGTCAGCGACCTTGCTCACGTCGACTTTGAGCGGGTCAATCCGCAGGTAATTCAATCTTGCCCGGCCTGCCAGCCACTGGACCATGGTTTCAATGTCCAGCGGTTTGCCGTCTGTCACGCGTGTCATGCTGAGGCTGGCCAGGCGGATCAGTGGCGGCTGCGCGCTTTGTACCTGTGAACAACGGGCGATGGTGCGGGCCGCCTCAGCCGGACTGATCACGCCATCTTTGTCCAGCCACTCGACCAGCGTGCGCCAGTCCAGCGGACCAATGTGTAGCGTTTTAGCGGCTGTAGGCAGCGGTGTCGTAGAGGGTGTACCCATGGTTTGGACTGTAGCGCATGGCTGCGTTCACACCACGGGTTTGAACAAGCGCAGCCACTTTTTAGCGGGCAAACCCCAGCGCGACTGAATCTCATCCGCACGGCTAGCCAAAGCAGCCCGCTCCGGTCGGGTCGGCTCACGCTGGGCCAGCACCACGGTGTTGCCTTCTTTGGTCGGCCTGAAAGCCCAAACCGCCTGCGGGCCAAAAGCCTCTGCTATTTTGGCCAATGACTGCTCGTAACTGGCATTACGGCCAAACAAATTGACCGTCATCACGCCATTTTCTTTGAGCAACTGGTAGCAATGCGCGTAAAACTCGGCACTGTCCAGTACCGGGGCGGCAGCCTCATGGTCATACAAATCGACGTGTAGTAAATCAACAGATTCAACGTGCTGCGGTTTTTGAATCTCCAGCGCCGCATCGGCTTCAATCACCGTCAAGCGGGTGTCGTCTTTGGGCAGCTTGAACCAGGTTCGGCAGGCCGCGATGACCTGACGGTTGATCTCAATGGCGGTGACTTTCAGGCGCAGCTTTTTGTAGCAAAACTTGGTCAGGGTGGCGGCCCCCAAACCGAGCTGCATGGCATGCAGTTTAGGTACGGCCAGCGGGTCAAAAAACAGCAGCCCCGCCATCATGCGCTGTACGTATTCCAGTTCAATGTCAAACGGCTCGTCGATCAACATCGAGCCTTGCACCCAGAGCGTGCCCAGATGCAGGTAACGCACGTCACCGTAGTCTGAAAAGTTGACCTCAGGCAGCATCAGTGGGTTGGGTTGGGTTTTTTTATCAGTCAAAGTGGATTCTTAGATGCTATTAAAAAAATAGCTTATGACGCATGTATTCATTGGTCTAGAGCCCTAAAACATACCATGAAAGGATAAAATAGCTCAAAATCAGCCTTTTTTGAGCAAAACAGCCAATTTAGGCAAAGCTTTTACTGCATTGGCCGTTGTGGCTTGGGCTAATTCTAAAAGCGACAGGCCGCGCAGATCGGCCAGTACTTGCGCGATGCGCGGCAGCTCGCTGGGCTCGTTACGGCCTTGGGCAAGGCCCTGCGCCCGGTCAGCGGCGCGGGTGTAAAGCCACTGCGGTGGCATGTCAGGCGAGTCGGTTTCCATCACCAGCGCGTCCAAAGGCAAATCAGCGGCCAGCCGCCGCAGTTGTAAAGCGGCCTCATAAGTCACCGCGCCGCCAAAGCCGAGATTGAAGCCCAGTTTGATGAATCCATTCGCCTGCTGCTGGCTACCGTTGAAGGCATGGGCAATGCCGCGCCAGCCACCTGCGGGTTGAATCTCTCGCAAATACTTGAGCAGCCCGTCGGCCGAGCGCCGCACATGCAAGATGACGGGCAAAGCGTGTTTGCGAGCCAATGTAAGCTGCGCCCGGTAAAAAAACGCCTGCCGCTCACGCATGGCTGGCAGCATCAGTTCGGGCACGAAGTAATCCAAACCTATTTCACCGACTGCCACCAAGCGCGGATCAGACCGGCGCAGGCTGAGTTCGGCATCCAGCGTGTCAAGGTCAGCTGCTTTGGCCTGAGGCACACACGTCGGGTGAATGCCCAGCGCATAGCTATAGCCGAATTGCTCCGCCAAGCTGCGTACAGCCTGAAAATTGCTAACCGCTACTGCGGGTATGACGCAATGTACGACACCCGCAGCGCTGGCGCGTAAGGCGACGTCTGCCATGTCCCCGCGCCATTGCATGGCATCCAGATGGCCGTGTGTGTCAATCCAGTTTGTCATATCTCTAGGGTGCCAACACACCCTTGGTGCAAAGAATTAAAAATCGTGCTAGGGTAGACTTTGGTCAGGAAGTTAAAAATCACACTGCAATAGATAGGTGAGCCTATGAGACGACCCGCGCTTTACAGCCGTTCAAGCAAATCAGAGCCAGCCCGCAACCCTGATCAGGCGATGGCTGAGCTTACCCCAAGCCCTGGGTGGCGCTTCAAAAGTTTGCAAAAATACCTGCGCTTGAACCAACTCAAGCTGCTATGGTCGATGTTGGGGCTGTTGGCTTTGATGCTGGCTTTGAGCCTGTTTTCCGCCAGGCCAGGGGAGCGCAAACTTACCCAAGAAGACATCAATGCAGCCGTGCTAAAAACACTTGAGACCACGCCATTGCCATCGGCTGCTGCCAAAGCCTATGAAACCATCATCCCGTCAGTCGTTCAGGTGGTCGGCTACAGCAAAAGCAAGGCTGGCAAGGATGGTAAAAGTGGCAAGACTGGCAAGGATGGTAAACAAGACAAAGATGACGAGGAGAGCCATCGCAGCGTCGGCACCGGTGTCGTGATTGTCGACAAAGGCATTATTCTGACCAACCTGCATGTGGTGCAAGGTGCAGATGTGATTCACATTACCTTCGCCGACGGGATGACAAGCACTGCGTCCATCACGGGTGCGCAGCCTGAAAACGATTTAGCGGTTTTGCAAGCCCACAAAATCCCGGACGACATGATTGCCGCCACCATGCGCTCCACCGCAGACCTGCGCCCTGGCGACCAAGTGATGGCCGTGGGCTACCCGTTTGGTATCGGGCCATCGGCCTCCAGCGGCATCGTGTCTGGGCTGAAGCGAACGTTTCGCTCGCCCGAAGGTCAGCAAGAAATGCGTAACCTGATTCAATTTGACGCCGCCGCCAACCCCGGCAATTCAGGCGGGCCGCTGGTCACGATGGACGGCGAAGTGGTGGGCATCGTGACGGCTATTTACAACCCGAACCAGCAAAGGACGTTTGTCGGGATTGGGTTCGCTGTTCCGATTGAGAACGCCGCGTCGGCGGTCGGACTTACGCCGTTCTAAAGAACGAAGTATCCCGACCGCGACCGAGGACCTTTGCGGGACAGACCGAAAATGCTTTACTTTGCGGGACAGACCGACAGACCTGCGAAGCAGCCTGTCGCTCTGTCCCCAAACTGATCAACTCCCCGAATTTTGAACCCGAATTTGAACCCGACTTAAAAAGGCCAAACCATGCAGGAAACCCAGAATACCGCCCAGCTCATGGAAAAAATCCTCTATGAAGTCAAGCGTATCGTCGTCGGGCAAGACAATTTTTTAGAACGCGTCATGGTCGCCATTCTTGCGCAAGGCCACTTGCTGGTTGAAGGTGTGCCGGGACTGGCCAAAACACTCACGGTTAAAACCCTGGCCAGCACCATCAGAGGTGACTTCAAGCGCATCCAGTTCACGCCTGACCTGGTACCCGCCGATTTGATTGGCACACGTATTTACAACCAAAAAACAGGCGAGTTCAGCACCTCACTGGGCCCGGTGTTTACCAATTTGCTGCTGGCTGACGAGATCAATCGTGCGCCCGCCAAGGTACAAAGCGCCTTGCTGGAAGTAATGCAGGAGCGCCAAGTCACGATTGCCGGCGTCACGCACAAAGTGCCCTCGCCGTTCCTTGTCATGGCGACGCAAAACCCGATTGAAACCGAAGGCACCTACCCGCTGCCTGAGGCACAGGTAGACCGCTTCATGATGAAAGTGCTGGTCGACTACCCGACCGATGAGGAAGAGTTTGTGATCGTGCAGCGCGTGACCGGCCCAGCCGTGGCCGTATCGGCCGTAGCCACTACCGCGCAACTGGCTGAGCTGCAAGCTGAATGCCGACAGGTGTATGTTGATCCATCGCTGGTGCAGTACGCCGTCAAGTTGGTGTCCGCCACCCGCAACCCCGACAAGCACGGCATGGCCGAGCTGGCGCGTTTCATCACCTTTGGTGCCAGCCCCCGCGCAACCATTAATTTGACCGAAGGCGCGCGCGCGCTGGCCATGCTGCGCGGACGCAGCTATGCACTGCCCGAAGACATGACCGATTTGGTACCTGATGTGCTGCGACATCGCCTGGTACTGTCGTATGAGGCGCTGTCTGAAGGCTTGACTGCCGATGCAGTGGTCAGCAAAATCATGGCCAAAATTCCACAACCCGCAAAACCTCTTGCGCATGAACAGCTCGCAGCCTAAACAGAAAGAAGGCGCAGAGCAGCTTCTGCGACGCCTTGAATGGACAGTGCTGCGCCGTCTTGATGGCTTGCTGCAAGGCGACTACCGCACGTTGCTGCGCGGCACAGGCATGGACCTGGCCGACCTGCGCGAATACCAGCACCATGACGATGTGCGTCACATTGACTGGAACGTGACGGCACGATTGCAGCAGCCGCATGTTCGTGTTTTCACCGAAGACCGTGAAATGAATGCCTGGTTTTTACTCGACCTCAGTCCGTCGATGGACTTTGGTTCGGGCGACCAGCGCAAGCGCGGCTTGTCGGCTGAATTTGTCGGCGTGCTGGCACGCACATTGACACGCCATGGTAACCGCGTGGGCGCGATGTTGTATGGCTCTGGGGTAGATACTGTGATTCCTGCGCGCGGCGGCAGGCAGCATATTTTGCAGCTCCTGCATACCCTGCAAATTCGACCTGATGCAAAACAAGCGGGCCCCACAAAATTACATGAATTGCTGGAATCTGCCGCCAAACAGATACGCCGCCGCTCGACGATTTTTGTGGTGTCTGACTTCATCAGCGAGTCGGGCTGGGAAAAGCCGCTGGGCATATTGGCGCAACGGCACGAAGCAGTGGCCGTGCGGCTGCTGGACCCGATGGAGCTTGATCTGCCTGACTTGGGTTTGATGCCGATGACTGATGCTGAAACAGGCGAGCAGTTGCTGGTGGATACGCACGACGCGGGCTTTCGTAAACGCTTCGCACGGATTGCGGCGCAACGCGAAGCTGACTTGCGGCAGTCGCTGACCAAAGCCGGCGTAGACACACTCGAGCTGGCTACCGATGGCGACCTGGTAGAGGCGTTGTTGCGCTTTACCGACATGCGTAAACGCCGTAGCCGTATATCAACAGGCGGCGCATTGCCTGCACACTTAAAGCACGCTGCTTAAACACCCATCAAGGACACCGCATATGAGCTCCCCCATGGTATTTTTATGGCCTCAATTTTTATGGCTATTGCTAGCATTGCCACTGCTGGTTTTGGTCTATGTCTGGTTGCTGCGCCGCAAGAAAAAATTAGCGCTGCGCTACGCCAGCCTGTCGATCGTGCGGGAAGCCATGGGTAAAGGCCAGAGTTTTCGCCGGCACATTCCGCCGCTGCTGTTTTTGCTGTCACTGGCCGCCATGCTGCTGGCATCCAGCAGGCCATTTGCCGTCATCACGCTGCCGTCAGACCAGCAAACCATCATGCTGGCGATGGATGTGTCGGGCAGTATGCGTGCCACGGACGTCAAGCCGAATCGACTGGTGGCTTCACAAGACGCAGCCAAGGCCTTTTTAACCGAACTACCGCGCAACATACGTGTCGGTATTGTGGCGTTTGCGGGGACGGCATCGGTGGTGCAACCGCCAACGCTGAGCCGTGAAGACCTGGTCGCAGCCATCGACAAATTTCAGTTGCAGCGCGGTACCGCCATTGGCAACGGCATTGTGGTGTCGTTGGCCGAGCTGTTTCCGGACGCGGGCATTGACATTGCGTCGATGCAAACTGGCCGAGACCGCCAACGCGGCGTGGCGATTGACCAAGCCCCAGTGCTTGGCAAAGATGGCAAAGAAAGAAAGCCTTTTGTTCCGGTAGCCCCAGGCTCCTATACGTCAGCCGCTATTATTTTGCTGACTGATGGCCAACGCACCACGGGTATTGACTCGATGGATGCTGCCAAAGCTGCGGCTGACCGGGGGGTGCGGATTTACACTGTCGGCGTGGGTACCGTCAATGGCGAAACGATTGGCTTTGAAGGCTGGTCGATGCGCGTCAAACTCGACGAAGAAACCCTCAAAGGCATTGCGCGCAACACCCAAGCCGAATACTTTTATGCGGGCACAGCAGGAGATTTGAAAAAGGTTTACGAATCTCTCAGTTCACGCTTGACCGTGGTAAAAAAAGAAACCGAAATTTCAGGCTTGTTAGCGCTCGTGGCTGCAGCATTTGCGTTGCTGTCGGCTGGCTTGTCGCTGGCTTGGTTTAACCGGATTTTGTGACGCACCGCGCTTGCTGCAATTGGTATGAAAAGTGGCCTGGTAAAAATGTCTTTATGTCACATTGCATTCACGTCGCAGCAAAGCCAACGCATCGTCCAGTGCGCCCAGCGCATCGCTTAAAAGCAAGCCCTGCGCCTCTTCAACAAAGTTTAACCACAGCTGCGCGTAGTCACTTTGGTATTGTGCTGGTGCTTGGCGCCAGATGTAGTCTGTCGCGGCCTCAGGCTTAAAACCGGCTTTTTGAATTTTGCGAATCAGTGTGGTGGCGTTTTTTTCGCTCAAAATAGTTTTAGGCGCGGCATGTGCGGCCAGGCAAAAAAACAGTGTCAGCAATGAGCTGTCGTCGGTATGGCCAGCCGTGGTTTTAGCCCATTCATCGGACACGGTACGGTCATGGTGATCGACTTCGTTCAAGCCGTCTTCCGTCCAAAAATACCGCCCGATAAAAGCAGGCGTCTGGTCAAACAGCTTTCGTGTGGG
>JBBAPP010000001.1:52062-55945 GCA_040400775.1 Polaromonas sp.
TCCAAAAATACCGCCCGATAAAAGCAGGCGTCTGGTCAAACAGCTTTCGTGTGGGCAGCTTGGCATCCAAAATTTTGGCTACATCACGCATGATGGACTGCTGGACAACAGCGACTAAATCTATAAACTCGGCCGGTAGCTTTTTGGGCAAGCCGATGCTGAACTCTAGCGGCTGACCTGCAAATTTTGCGCGCAAACCCAGCACCAGTTTGTCAAACGCCACCCAGTCGGGCAACTTGCTGCCCCGGCACGCCATCACCAGCAGCGCTGTGCGAATCACCGCTTCGGCATCCTTGCCGGCCTCTTCCAGGTCGTCAGCATCCAGGCCCAACGCATCGGCAAACCAGGTGGCTGCATCCATCACCAGAGCCACCTGCTGGCGCTTGGTCAGCTCGGCCTGGTAGTCGGCCAGGCTGCACATAGACCATTTAGCCAGCTGCGGAATATGGTCGTCAGTAAAACCGCTACGTTCGTTCATGCCGAAGTGGCTGTTTTGCGGCATCGCGAGCATGGCTTTGAGCAAGTCCGAGCCGCCTTTGGAGCGCGACAGAAATGAATGGTCGCGTAATGAAACAGCCGCTTCATGCACATCGCCATCGTGCGTATGCTCCAAGTACAAGCTCACCAGATTGACCAGACGGTCTTTGGCCTTTTCAAGCTCGGGGCGTAAAAACTCGGTGCCAAAGTAGCGCGCGATTTGCACCATGCCTTTAGGCGCGTCTGCTTGAATGGCATCGAGCTTTTGGCTGTCGATGATGTGGTGCTGAACGCCGTGCTGCAAGGCTTTTTCAAAGAAGGGCCGCGCATCGTACAGCGATAAATTCGGTGATAAATTGGCACCTGACTCGAATGGCGTCTTCATGGGCTCAATCAAATGGCTGACTCTTCATCCGAATCGCGCTTGGCAGGCGTGGCTTTGCCTCGGTCGGTATCACCGGTTTCAACCTTACCGTCGTCATCTTCCAGCGCTTCGTCGTCTGCAAAGCCCGCATCAAAGGCACTGGCTTTGGCACGCAGCACCAGAAGCATTTCGATGAATAGATCAGGCAGCTCGTAACGCAGCAGCCAAGCCAGTTGCATCCAGTCCTTGTCGGCAATTTCGTCTTGCTCCAGTTTTGGCTTTTCATACGCCTTGGCCAGCAGCTCATCTTGCGACAACATCTCGCCATGGTCGTCCACAGCATCGAGCGAGCCGCTGCGTGCAAACGCCTCCACGCGGCTCCACTTTTCTGAGAAGTAATCCGCCAATGCTTCTGCGCCGCCTTCGAGGTCGCCAATCGCCGTTAAAAACGCAATCGGGTCGGCGTCGTCCCTGAAAATAATCGCGTTCACCATGCCGCGCAAATGCGCCCGGGTCAGATCTTTGTACTGCTTTTCAATCACCACGGCACGCGCAAACTGCTCAGGTGTGACGAGCAAATTAATGACCGATTCTTTCGAGTTGTCATATTCACGGATGATGGCCAGCACATCTTTGGCGGGCAGTTGCTCCAGTACCACCATCAACGCTGCATCGCCCTCAGCATCTGCCAGCTCGACCAGCGCGCCTTCAGCGCCAACGATGTCACCAGCAGCTATCAAGGTTTGGGTTTTGGTAATCAGTGCTAAGTGGTTCATGCTTTACTCTTTTCTATCAAAGCCTTGTTGCACCATCCAGTCATCCGCAGCTTCTTTGCGCGCCTTGGCATCGGCGCGCTCCTCTGCGTCACCATCGAACTCTTCTTCGTCATCGGATGCATCGTCGTCGGCATGTGCAGCCTGGAGTACCGGTTTACCCGCCATAAATTCCAAGCCCGCCGCGACGCTCAAAAACCATTCGCCGCCCGGCTCGCTCAATACTTTGTCGGCCAGCTCTTGCGCCCAGGAGGCGATATGAATGTCGGCAGCCAAGCCGCTCCAGTCGGGCAATTCATCGGCTTCAAAACTCAGCAAATCGTCCATCACTGCTGGCGCTTTGAAAGTAAATGCCTGATGAAAAACCACCGCCACCATCTCGGGACTGAGCTCCATCATTTTGACTAAAAAGTCGATTTCCCCGCGCTTGTCCGCGAGGCGCTTTTTAAGTACATCCTTGCCTTCTGAATCCTGGCTCAGGTCGTCAAGTTCAGCCTCGTAGGCCGAACGCAGGTCGGTAAAAAAGGGGGAAATAGTCATAGTTACAGATACTTGGGGTCAAAAAGAGGAAGTTAAACCAGCGTTTTAAAGTAGCTTTGCCAAATCTCCCGAGCTGTCTCCAGCGGGTCGTCTAGCAAACTGCGGCGGCGGTTGTCGTCATAGGCTTGGCGTTTGTCGCTATCGGCCAATACGGCATAAGCCTCTTGCACGGTCCTAAAACGTACCGCTGCGTCGTCAGCAGTGTTTCGGTCAGGGTGAAAAAAAGATGCTTTTTGGCGAAACGCTTTTTTAATATCAGCCAGTGTGGCGGCGCTGTTCAGGCCTAAGGTGGTGTAGTGGTCAGTCATCTCATTCGCAGCACATCGGCCGCCATTGACCCACCTTCACTGGCCTTTGGTTGCGGGTCTTTTGCGAGCACATTACCAATTTTGTCTGTTGGAATGCCGGACGTTGACCACTCAGATAAGCGCCCCTCCACCAGCCGATAGCGCCTTTCACAACGTACTGCCAGCGACTCATCATGCGTGACCATGATGAAAGCTGTGCCTTGGTCGCGCGCTAAGCGCAGCATCAGTTCGAAGACGCCTTCCGCGGTTGACCGGTCAAGATTACCCGTGGGCTCATCAGCCAGCACGCAGGCGGGTTGCGTGACCAGCGCTCTAGCAATCGCCACGCGCTGGCGCTCGCCGCCGGAGAGCTCTGCTGGCCGGTGGTGCAAGCGATTTTCAAGGCCCACGCTGGCCAGCATTTTTGTCGCTATTTGCGCACAGTGCTCGGGCGCCATGCGCCTGATCCACAGCGGCATGGCGACGTTATCGAGCGCGCTGAACTCCGGCAGCAAATGGTGGAACTGGTAGACAAAACCCAGGTGCTGGTTACGCAGTTGGCCTTGCACCTCGGCAGTCAATGTTGATACATCTTGCCCTTTGAGCACCACCTGCCCGCTGGTTGGCGCGTCCAGCCCACCCATTAAATGCAGCAGCGTGCTTTTGCCTGAGCCGGATGCGCCAACGATGGCGATGGTGTCACCTGGTTTGACTTGCAGGTCTACGCCTTGCAATACCGTGACATCGAGGCGGCCCTCTATGAAGCGCTTGGTCAGGCCGGTGGCTTGCAGAACGGTCCGAGCCCGGTCTTCTTCCCGCTGTCCCAAAGGCAGAGCGAGTGAAGATGAATTATTCATAACGCAGCGCCTCCGCTGGGTTCACCCGGCTGGCGCTCCAGCTCGGGTACAAGGTGGCCAAAAAAGCCAATATCAAAGCAATTACAGCAATTGGCATGATGTCGGCATACTGCGGCTCACTCGGCATGCGGCTGATAAGGTAAATGTCTTTGGGCAAAAAGCTGGCATTCAAAAGCCGCTCCAGCGCGGGTACCAGCACGTCAATGTTGAAGGCAATGCCCAAGCCCAGTAGCAGCCCAGCCAACGTCCCCATCACACCGACCATCGCGCCCTGCACCACAAAGATAGCCATGATGCTCTTCGGGCTGGCGCCCAGCGTGCGCAAAATGGCGATGTCGGCGCGCTTGTCGGTCACGCTCATCACCAGCGTTGAGACCAAATTAAACGCCGCCACAGCAACGATAAGTGTCAGGATAATGAACATCATGCGTTTTTCAAGCTGCACGGCGGCAAACCAGGTTTTGTTTTGCCGGGTCCAGTCACGGATCAGCAAGTCACCCGAGAGCGAGCGTGACAGCGCCATGGCCACCTCGCGCGCCTGATGCAAGTCTTTGAGCTTGATACGGATGCCAGTAGGCCCTTCCA
>JBBAPP010000001.1:56045-58574 GCA_040400775.1 Polaromonas sp.
TGGAGGCGGCTACAGCTTCAGATCTGAAAAATCTCACCCAGTTGCTGCGCCGCATGAAGCTGGTTGATACCCTTTGGGGGCAAGCTGACCACCTGTCGCCGCCGCATGAGCGGGTGCTGGCAAAGGCTTTGGGGCTGGCTTGCGGAGCAGATGGCCTGATTCCATGGGCAGCGCTTGAGGCCAAAGCCAAGCCGGGTGTTTCTTGGGCAGACATTACCCCCTGCCACTGGGCGATGGGGCGCGAGCACGCTACCATGACCGACCCAGCCACGCTAGACCTGAGCGAGGCTGAGTCCCGCACGCTGCTTGCCGCGATGCAAGCTTACTTTGCGACCGAGGGCATCACGCTTCATTATCTGCAGCCCACCCGCTGGTTGGCTGAGGGCGGAGTGTTTGCAGGCCTGCCCACCGCATCGCTAGACCGTGTGCTGGGCCGAAATGTTGACCGGTGGTTGCCGCCATCCAGGCAAATCAAGCTGCTGCAAAACGAAATGCAAATGCTGCTGTATACCCACCCGATCAATGACCAACGCGCCGCCAAGGGCCAGCGCAGCATCAATTCATTTTGGGTCAGTGGCTCGGGAGCGCTCACTGAAGCTGCAACTGAGGCGCCGCAGGTCAACCTCACAAGAGCCCTCGCGGCATCAGCTTTTGCCAACGATTGGGTAGCCTACACACAGGCCTGGGCGCAACTTGACACCACCGACATTGCCCAGCTTTTAGCGCAACAAAAGAGCGGTAAAACGGTACGTATCAGTCTGTGCGGTGAAAGCAACGCCCTGACGTTTGAAACGCAAAAGCAAGGTTTTTTGAACCACATAAAGAAGGCTATAAACCCTCAGTCCCCACTTAAAGCGCTCAAGCAGCTAGAACAAACAGCAAAATGAAAATTCAGGTCAGAGACGTCCCACCCCGAGCCGCATGGGCTTTGCAACAAGCCGGCGTACACCCGCTGCTGGCACAACTGTATGCAGCGCGCGGCGTTAAAACACCAGATGAACTAGACCAGGGCTTGGCCCGGTTGCTAAGCCCGGCAACCCTGCTGGGCGCAAAGCAAGCGGCGGTTCTGCTAGCCGACGCGATTGCCAACAAGCTGCATATTTGCATCGTCGCCGACTACGACTGCGATGGTGCAACTGCTTGCGCTGTGGGTATGCGTGGGCTGAAATTACTCGGTGCATCACGCCTAAGCTACTTGGTGCCTGACCGGGTGGTCGACGGCTACGGTCTGACCGCCCCGATTGCCGAGCGCGTCAAAGCCAGCGGTGCAGACCTGTTGGTGACTGTGGACAACGGTATCGCCAGCTTTGAAGGCGTGGCGCGCGCCAAAGCATTGGGCATGCAGGTGCTGGTGACTGACCACCACTTGCCGGCCTTGACGGACGGAACGATTGGCCTGCCCAACGCAGACGTCATCGTCAACCCGAACCAGCCGGGCTGCGGCTTTGAAAGTAAATCCATCGCCGGCGTAGGCGTAATGTTTTACGTCCTGCTGGCGTTACGGGCAGAGCTGCGCGAGCGTGGTAACTATCCATCCGTTCGTCCTGAGCTTGTCGAAGGACAGGCTGAGGCGAGTGCAGCCCGAGCGCTAGAGCCTCGCCTGGACACTTTGCTGCCACTCGTCGCGCTTGGTACAGTCGCCGACGTCGTCAAGTTAGACGCCAACAACCGTCGCCTGGTAGCCCAAGGCCTAAAGCGCATCAGAAGTGGCCACTTACCTGCAGGCGTTACGAGTCTGTTTGTAGCAGCGGGCCGCCAAGCCAACGCAGCCACCAGCTTCGACTTTGGCTTTGCCCTCGGCCCACGTATCAACGCTGCCGGCCGCCTGGCGGATATGACGCTGGGCATTGAATGCCTGCTGACCGACGACGCAGCGAGAGCTGACGAGCTGGCCAAAACGCTGGATGGCATCAACCGTGAGCGGCGTGTCATTGAAGCCGACATGCGCGAACAAGCGCAACTGGCCGCTGACGCAATGATTGATCTAGACGACGAGCCACCCCCTGCAATTGCCATTTACGAGCCCAGCTTTCATGAAGGCGTGGTCGGCATCGTTGCGTCCCGCATCAAAGACAAACTGCACCGCCCGACTTTCGTATTTGCCGCCAGCCAGGCCGAGGGCAAGTCACATGAAATCAAAGGCTCAGGCCGCTCGATTGCTGGCTTTCATTTGCGTGACGCGCTTGACCTGGTCGCCAAGCGCCAACCGGGCGTGCTGCTCAAGTTCGGCGGCCACGCCATGGCGGCAGGCTGCACGCTAGAAGAAAAAAACTTTGAGCTGTTTGAGGACACCTTGCAGCAAGTCGCACGCGAATGGCTAGACGCTGCAACCTTGACGCGTCGCATCGACACCGACGGCCCACTAGCCGCCGAATACCGCCGCACCGACATGGTCGACACCCTGCACAAAGAAGTCTGGGGCCAAGGCTTTGCGGCGCCCACGTTTAGCGAAGAAGTCGAAGTCGTGTCGCAGAGCCTGGTCGGTGAAAAGCACCTGGCACTCAAACTGAAACACCAGGGCCAGCCAGT
>JBBAPP010000002.1:0-15634 GCA_040400775.1 Polaromonas sp.
TTAACCGCACGCCGCTTGGCCGGGCCATATTCAAGACCTTCTTCCACCACCAGGGTGGCGGCAGCGGCAGCTATTTCGGATGTGAGTGTTTGCAAGGTGCAGCTGTTTGTAAAAGTTAAAACTAGAGTTTAGGTCAGCCACGCTGGAAGGCTGTTGCATCCTAGAATACACAAATGCATATTCACATATTAGGAATCTGCGGCACGTTCATGGGAGGCCTGGCGGCCTTGGCAGTGGAAGCCGGGCACAAGGTCACGGGTTGCGACACGGGTGTGTACCCGCCAATGAGCAACCAGTTGCGGGGGCTGGGGATAGAACTGATTGAGGGCTATGGAGCAGAACAGTTGGCTTTCAACCCGGATGTGTTTGTTGTTGGCAATGTAGTTTCTCGGGCGTATTTGGCAGATAGCACGCCAAAGAAATTTCCCGTCGTGCCGCCCCTAGGTAAATTAACCCCCTCGGGGAGCAGCGCAGTACGCGAAGCGACAAGCGCTGGGCTACCAAAATATCCGTTGATGGAAGCAATTTTGAACGCTGGCCTGCCCCACACCAGCGGCCCACAGTGGTTGAGCGGCCATGTGCTGCACCACCCAACGCACCACGCCACCGGCCCGCGCCATGTGCTGGCGGTGGCCGGTACGCATGGTAAGACCACCACCACCGCCATGCTGACCTGGATTCTGGAATGCGCGGGGTTGCAGCCTGGTTTTTTGGTTGGCGGCGTGCCGCTTAATTTTGGTGTGTCGGCCAGGCTGGGCGCTGGCAACACCTTTGTGATTGAGGCGGACGAGTACGACACCGCGTTTTTCGACAAGCGCAGCAAATTTGTGCATTACCGCCCGCGTACGGCGATTTTGAACAACCTGGAATTTGACCACGCGGATATTTTCGACAACTTGGCGGCGATTGAACGGCAGTTTCACCACCTGGTGCGCACCGTGCCATCAACCGGCCGGGTGGTGGTCAATGCGACAGAAGAAAGTCTGGAGCGCGTCATGGCCCAAGGCTGCTGGAGTGAGCAGACACTCTTCGGAAAGGCTAAGGCCAATAAAAAGGGTTTTACCGAGCAGGGTGAGCCAGGCGACTTTGAAGTTCTCAAAGCTGGCAAACCAGTCGCCAGAGTTCAATGGAGCGTGAGCGGCGTTCACAACCAGCTGAATGCGCTGGCCGCCATAGCCGCTGCCGAGCATGTAGGTGTGGACCCGCAAGTTGCCGCCGAGGCTTTGGCCAGCTTTCAAAATGTCAAACGCCGGATGGAGGTCAAAGGCGTTGTTGCTAAAAACGGCGGCAGCATCACGGTGTATGACGACTTTGCCCACCACCCGACAGCCATCCACACCACGATAGACGGCCTGCGCCGCCAGTTAAACGCTGAGGGTAAAGCGGTTGACCGCATCCTGGCGGTGTTTGAGCCGCGCAGTAACACGATGAAGCTGGGCGCGATGACTGCGCAACTGCCATGGAGCCTGGAAGCCGCCGACATCGCCTTTTGCTACGCCGGCGGGCTCGATTGGGACGCACGGGATGCGCTAGCCCCGATGCTGGACCGGGCGCAGGTGGCTGACGACATTGAGCAGCTGGTCAAACAGGTCAAAAACTCAGCCCGGCCTGGTGACCACATCCTTTGCATGAGCAACGGTGGCTTTGGCGACGTGCATGGAAAGCTGCTAGCGGCGCTTGGGTAGCTTGCGGTGATGTCTGTATGCTATTGCTTATATAGCTACTTACACAATTATTTATTGGTCTACAGGCTCTTTTTATGAATTTTTTACTTTTAAAAGCCTAAATTGGCTTAAAAAACGGCTGAAAACTGCTTGGCTCATCAAAAATCGCCACTTGGGCTATAAATCAGCTGCTAGCCCTTAATATTATTGCGCTATAAGCTATAAATAAAAAATCAACCGAGTTTCATTCATCAGTAGCTGATGCTTAAAGTCGCCACGTCCACATGCACCACCGGCTTACCCAAAGCGGCGCTGGCAGCCCGGGCAAACTCTTGCGAGAATTTGGCCTCGGCAAACTTGGTCAGCCCAGCGGCTTGAGCGATAACAACAACCTTGTCAGCCGTCAGCAGCTTGCCAGTCGGCCGCAGCGGCTCACAACCCAGTTGGGTGAACTGGTCGTCCAGCCACCAGCGCGCCACATCGTGCGGCATGGGCTGCACTTCATTGAGGTCAATCCGCACAGGCGATGCGCCCTTAAAGGTGATGCTGACTTCGCTGCGCATGACTGACTCCAGATAGATTTGAATGCATAGATGGTCGTGAAATACGGCCTGTTGAGCAATCCACGCAAACCCGCAAGGCTTTTACATCAAGGCAGTCCAAGCTTGGCGAGGTGACACAATTTTCAAAGTGCCGCAAATATCTTGGCTTTCAGCCCAGCACAGCAGTCTTTTGTCACCTGTCACAAACAGCTCCATGCCTGCAACCAAGGCGGCGGACGTTATCTTTTTGGTCTGATCGCAGTCTGGAATCAACTGGGACACTTGAAATGACGCATCAAACAGCTCGCAAGCGTTGGGCGTTTTGGGGAATTAACGCTTTACAACCTCATGCGCTTCAAGCTGAATCAGCAAGCTGCTGTAAAGCTCGCCGCGCTCTGCACACATGCACACCAGTTCCTGACACAGGCCAGAAAAAATCGTTGCGGACAGCCAGACGTTGGTGCCTAAAAAGACTTTCATCCATCAGTTGATTTTAGCATCTTGCAAGATGTCTTCCTCAGCCAGCCAGCTCGGCGCGCGCGTGGCGCAAGCTGGGCCATGCTTTGCCGCAGCGCCTCGCGCAGGCGGTAAGCGCGCATAGCATCGCGCACCACCTCACTGCGAGACTTACCCGCGCTGGCACACAGACCGTCCAAGTTTTACGCCTCAACGCTTGAAATTCTGACGGTCAGTGTGGTTTGCATGGCGGACTCCTGAAATCATTGCAAAAACAACGCTTTTTCCGACATTGTTATGCGCTCGGTAGAAATTGTCTACTTGAGGCGTCGCGCCTCGACTGCATGGGACAGCACGTCCAGCACTTCGAGTGAATCGCCCCAAGACAGGCAAGCGTCGGTGATGCTCTTGCCGTACTCGAGCTCCTTGGCGTCGTCTTTGCCAGGGGTGAACTTTTGAGCACCCGCGTTCAGGTGACTCTCGACCATCAGGCCGAACACCTGTTTTGAGCCACCGCTGACTTGGCCGGCGATGTCGCGCGCCACGTCCAACTGCTTTTCATGCTGCTTGGAGGAGTTGGCGTGGCTGCAATCGACCATCAAAGTGGCGGTCAGTTTGGCGGCAGTCAGCTCTTTGCAGGCGGCTGTCACGCTGGCTGCGTCGTAATTGGGCGTTTTGCCGCCGCGCAAAATCACGTGGCAATCCGGGTTGCCATTGGTTTGTACCACCGCGACCTGGCCGTTTTTATGCACCGACAAAAAGTGGTGACCGCGTGATGCGGATTGAATCGCATCGGTGGCGATGCGGATGTTGCCATCGGTACCATTTTTAAAGCCAATCGGCGCTGATAAACCCGAGGCGAGTTCTCGGTGCACCTGGCTTTCCGTGGTGCGTGCACCAATCGCGCCCCAGGCAATCAGATCGCCAATATATTGCGGCGAGATCACGTCTAAAAACTCGCTGCCCGCAGGCAAGCCTAGGCGGTTGATGTCAATCAACAACTGGCGAGCGATGCGCAGGCCTTCGTCAATGCGGAAGGTTTCGTCCAAGTACGGATCGTTGATCAGGCCCTTCCAGCCAACAGTGGTACGGGGCTTTTCAAAGTAGACGCGCATGACAATTTCTAGCGTACCTGCGTATTTTTTACGCTGCTCGACCAAGCGTCGAGCGTATTCCATCGCGGCTGCAGGGTCGTGAATCGAGCATGGACCCATCACCACCAACAGCCGGTCGTCCATGCCAGAGATGATCTGGTGAATGCTTTTGCGGGTGTCAGTGATCAGCGTTTCAACAGCGGTAGCGCGAATTGGGAAAAAGCGGATCAGGTGCTCGGGCGGTGGTAACACGGTGATGTCCTTGATGCGTTCGTCGTCGGTTTGGCTGGTTTTGTCGACCGGCGCATACCAGTTGTCAAGCGTGGTGGGAGACGCACTTGCTGTGGACTTGGCTAGGGAGTTCATGGGCTTGATCCTTGTTGATTCTTCAGGGCATAAAAAAACCGCCGGGCTTTACAGGCCGACGGTTCGATGGGGGTTCGCTCAGCTTACGCGTTCACCTCTCGTCCGCCGGGGACAGAGAACCAAAAATAAAAGTAAAACGCTGTTTTGTTCATTTGTATTACGCATTTATACCATGCCCGCCGGAAGCATTAGACATGCGGGTCCATACACGCCTCAAGACGCGCATTGCACATCTACATGGACACTGCCCGCCAACGAACCGGTCGCCACCTTGACCGCCGGTGACAGGGTGGGATGGGCGCACCCCGTCACAATGATCGGCGACTCGGGCTGGACGAACTCGCTTACCCAATACCAAGAAGGGTCATGGCAGGAAAATTTCCAGACTACATCGGGCGTTGTAGCTGTCTGATGGTCCACACGCAGGTCGACGTTTACGCCCAATCGGCCATCGTTTGACAGAAACAGTGTCGGCTCCGACGTTCCCACCAAATTGAACGCCTGACCTTGAGCTGTGGCATTCAACAGCCAGTTAACGCGTGCCATCTGAAGCTTCAGCGTAAATAAAAACCGCTGCTGACGCCCGGAGTCAAGTTGTCCGGTAGCCGGATCGCGCAACAGTGCCAACGCCTGACTGGAATGCTGGTGATCCATGAGCAGCCGCCCCACCACCGAATGCGGACGTCCGTCCTGAAAGTCGACAGACAGGCCGCACTGCATGGTGCCATGCGGATGCGCAAACACATTGCCTGAAAATACCGAGGCGGCGACAGCTAAGAGAGTGTGGGCCAGCGAGGAAAAAATGCGTCGATTCATGATCCAGTGCCGCCAGCGATCAAGATGCGATCCTCGTGTCCGACGCACACTACACATGTCGCGCTATCAGCGGATCGCCACCGGGTTGATGATCGCCTGCACGCCGCCGGTAATGCGGGAGGCGCCGAGCACGAACATAAACTCATAGGCCTTGTCTTTCACCAACGGGCCCGTATTCATATTTTCTAAAATATAGATGCCATTTTTGGCCAGCAAGATCTGGTGGACTTCAAACACACCAACGTCCTTTTCAAACGGTATCGCCTCCAGCGCCCACGTGTCTGCGCCTACCGCTACCACCTCTTTTGCAGCCAGGTAGAGCGCGCCTTCTTTGCCCAAGCCGGGCTCGCCCGCAAGAAACCGCTTGTTGTCCTTGCCTTCAAGCGCTTGCCAGCCGGTGTGGAACAACACCACATCCCCTTTTTTGATGTCGATGCCCTGGCGTTTTGCTTGTTCATCAATTTCTTTACGATTGAACGCTGTTCCTTCCTTCACCATAGGGGTGTCGTAGTAGGCCGTCATATCGAGCACTATGCCGCGCGTTACAAACGGGGGGATCTTCTCGACACCCAGTTTTTTCAAGCCATCCGCCTGAACGAACTCGGAGTTTTTGTTGCAGTTGTAATACACGTTATCGATACCGATGTGGCCCAGTCCGTCAATTTGAGAACCAGTGCCAACCCAGCCCATGTAGACGTCGTCGTTATAGGTGGTTTTGGTGCCGCCCAAGCTAATGCCACCGGCCTGGCCAGGCTGCAACACGGTGAGCGACCAGGTACGCGGCGCATAGGCAGCTGTTTTTGAACTGGTTTCAAATCCAAGTGCATAAGTCTTGCCGGTTTTAACCAGCTTGGCTGCTTGCGCCGCGAGTTCCGATGTCAATAAATTCGCCGCACCAATCTCATCATTGGGTCCCCACTTGGACTTGCACCAATCGTTTTGAGCAAATGCACCACTGGCGTACGCAATGCCAACAATCAGAACTGCGGCGGCATGCCGCAAATGCTTCAACGACTGCATAGTTGTCTCCTGGATGTAAATGTTTTAGGTTGATACCAATTGCATCAACGTCATCAATTTAGTGGCGCGTTAAGGCCTTGTCAAGATCGATCTGGTCGATCAAGGGAAAGTACTTACTGTTGTGCAACCGGCTTATGCGACAGTTGGTTTGTCCAACAAACTTTTTGGTTTTTCACTACATCCATGCTTGTCGAATCGTCCGCCGAAGCTATCGAACCCCTCTTTGAGAGGGTCAAGGTTACCCCTGCATACCAGATGATTTCCAGTGTCGTGGAGAAACAAATCTTGAGCGGCAAGTTGGTGCCAGGCACCATGTTACCGACAGAGGCGGAGATGGCTGAACAGTTTGGCGTCAACCGTTCCACGGTCCGAGAGGCCATCCGCCAGCTCGAGCAGGAAGGTTTAGTTGAGCGCCGCAGCTCCAAGCGCCTGCAGGTAACGATGCCCGGCATCTATGACGCAGCCCCGCGAGCCGCGCGTTCACTGCTGCTGCAACAGGTCACCTTTGCCGAGCTTTGGCAGGTTGCTGTGGTACTGGAGCCGCAGGCCGCGTACCTTGCCGCCCTGTCAGCAACAGGCCCAGACATCGAGCAGCTGGCGGCCAACGTGGATCGCCTGTCGTCCCATCATAAAAAAGGCGGCTCAATGCAGGAGCATGCGCAGATCGATATCGAGTTTCATGCCACCGTAGCGCGCGCCTCCGGCAACCGGGTGCTGATGCTAGCGAGAGAACCCATCAACCTGCTTTACCGACCGTCACTGACCAAGCTGCAGGCCGTTTTGCCACAGCTGGAGCGGCGCAATCTTGACGCCCACAAGCGCATCTTCAAGGCTATTGCAGAGCGCGATGCCGAACATGCGCAGGAGTGGACACGCAAGCACTTGATTGATTTTCAGCGTGGATATACGCTGGCCAAAATTCCGATGAACACGTCCATTGAGACGCTTCACCTGCAATAACGACGACGCCTTTCCCCGACCGGCTTTTTTACCTGTTCAACCAAGAGGAGACAACGATGAATATCACAGCGAGAAAATTACAAAACCACTTTCGTCCCAAATGGCGTAATGCACTTTTAGCAACTGCTGTGGCGATTGCGGCAGCGCCAGCAATAGCGCAAGAGACTTTCAAAATCGGCATTGTGAGTTTTTTATCAGGTCAAGCTGCAGAAAGCTTTGGCGTGCCGGCCGTCAACGGGGCAAAAGTATTGGTCGATGCTTTTAACAAAGGTCAGGCGCCTGCACCTTACAACAAAATAGGCTTTGGCGGCATGAAGATTGAAGCCATCTACGTGGATGAAGCGGGAGGGGCCACAAAGCAGGTGCAGGAAATGCGTAATCTCTATGAAAGAGAAAAAGTAGACGCTGTGGTGGGCTACGTTGGCTCGGGCGACTGCCTGGCGGTAGCGCCGGTGGCCGAAGAGATGAAGCGCTTTTTGATTTTGTACGACTGCGGCACACCGCGAATTTTTGAAGAAAACAAATACAAATACGTGTTTCGCACAGCCTCACATGCCACGATGGACAACGTGGCGCTGGGCCGCTACCTGAAAGCACGCAACGTCAAGGTCGAGCGTTTTAACATGATCAACCAGGACTACGCCTGGGGTCAGGACTCGCGCAAAGACTTTGTACTGACGATGGAGCAGCTCTATAAAGGCGCCAAAATTGAAGCTGATTTGCTGCCCAAATTTGGCGCCGGGCAGTACGGTACTGAAATTTCTGCCCTGTCGACCAAATCTGCAGACATTTTGCATTCAAGTCTTTGGGGCGGTGATTTGCAGGCGTTTATTTTGCAGGCCAGCGCGCGCGGTGTTTTTCAAAAACAGATCGGCGTATTTTCAGCCGCTGACCACGTGCTGCCGGGCTTAGGAGACAAAATGCCCAACGGCGTGATTTTGGGGGCGCGCGGTGCTTACGGTTTGATGTCGCCGAAATCGGCGCTCAATGACTGGTGGTTTAGTTTGTATGAAAAAGCTTATAACGTATACCCAGTGCAAGCCCCGTACCGTATGGTGCAAGCCTTGCTGGGCCTGAAAGCTGCCACCGAAAAAGCCATGGCCGCCAATGGTGGTAAAAAGCCAACCCAAGAGCAGCTGGCAGCCGCCCTCAAAGGCAGCCAATGGGAGTCGCCAGCTGGCACGATTCGTATGAATTTGGGCGATGGCCAGCAAGCCACGCAAGACACGGCTATTGGTAAAACCCGCTTTGATGCTGCCAAGAAAATGGTCGTACTGGACGACATCCAACGCTTTGGCGCGGAGTGCGTTAACCCACCGGCCACAATGAACAGCGAGGAATGGATCAAGGCTGGATTCCCAGGAGCGAAGTGCTGAAGCAAGTCGCCGTGTCAGTCATGCATAGATTTTTCAGTCAGCAGTAAAGCATGAATTTACTGCTAACGATACTTTTTGATGGCGTGACCTACGCGTCATGGCTTTTCATTGTGGCGCTGGGGCTGACGCTGGTGTTTGGCGTACTGAAAATTTTAAACATCGCGCACGGCAGCTTTTACGCTGTGGGCGCCTATGCCGGTGCCAGCTTAGTAAGCTGGCTGCTGTCAATGCAGGTGGCACCAGCCTTCAGCCTGGTAGCGCTTGTGGCAGCCGCCGCAGGCGTTGCTGCCGTGCTGGCACCCCTGACTGAGCGCGGTATTTTGCGTATGTTTTATGGTCGTGATGAGGTGCTGCTGGTACTGGTGACGTACGCCTTGTTTTTGATGCTCGAGGACATCACCAAATTGTTGTGGGGGGTGAATCCCTATTACGTGTCAGACACCTACCAGGCCTTTGGCTTGCTGAACGTTGCAGGGCAATCGTATGTCGGCTATGACCTGGTGCTGATAGGTGTAGCCATTGCCTGTGGTCTGCTGACTTGGTGGGTACTCAACCGCACGCGTCAGGGGAAAATCGTTACCGCCGTGATTCATAGCCCTGAAGTTGCAGCCAGCATGGGCGTCAATGTGTCACGCATTTACACGCTAGCTTTTGCCTGCGGCGTGTTTTTTGCAGCCTTGGGTGGTGCGTTGACAGCACCGATGATTTCAGTACAGCCGGGATTGAGTGTGGGCGTGATCATCGTCTCGTTTGCGGTGGTGATCATTGGCGGACTGGGGAGCATTGGAGGAGCAGCCATTGGTGCGCTTGTCGTCGGCTTGGCACGTGCATCGGCGGTACACATTTGGCCACCTGCGGAGCTTTTCAGCATCTATGTGGTGATGGCGATGATTTTAGTTTTTCGGCCTGAAGGGTTGTTCCAGCGCATTCAGGCACGCAAGATTTAATGACCATGCTGCTTTTAAAATTTGCTTGGGGGTTGCTGTCTTGACCGTTTTTTCTGCTCGCCGCGTCCTTTTGGCATGCGCGCTGACTTTTGTAGTGTTACTGGGCCTGGGACTGGTACTGCCCAAGTGGTTGGTATTTTTATCCACGATTGCACTGGCCAACGGCCTGGTGTCTCTGGGCATCATGCTGATGATGCGCAGCGGTGCAGTACCCTTTGGCCAAGGCATGGTGTTTGCCGTGGGCGGCTACACGGCAGCGCTGCTGTTTAACCGCGCAGGAATCACCGACGTTTTGGTGCTTAGTTTTCTTGGCGGAACTGCCTCTTTTTTGATAGCACTTCCATTTGCACCATTATTGGCGCGTTACCGGGGTATCTTTTTTGCAATGCTCACGCTAGCGCTGTCGATGGTGCTGTACGGTATTTTGATGAAGACCAGCGCACTTGGCGGCTCTGATGGTTTCAATGTCACGCGTCCTACGCTGCTGGGCTACCGGCCTGAGGGCACAAATTCGACCTTGCTGCTGTGGAATGTAACGGCAGGCATCACCTGCCTGCTGGCGGGGCTGGCACGGATTTATTGCGACTCAACCCGCGGCTTACTGTCCTTGGCGGTACGTGAAAACGAATTGCGTGTGGAATACATGGGCATGTCAGTTGTCAACATCGTCGCCTGGAACTATCTGTTGGCTGCGATTTTGGGTGGCATTGGCGGCGCATTGAGCGTGCTGGCGCTAGGTCATATTGACCCCAACTTCAGTTACTGGACAACCTCGGGGGAGTTCGTGTTTGTAGCGATTTTAGCGGGCTACCAAAGCGTCACAGCAGTGCTCGTGAGCTCGTTGCTGCTGGAGTTGGTACGTTCCTTTTCAAGCGCCTACTTTCCTAATACGTGGCAGTTAGCGCTGGGTATCTTTTTGCTGCTGGTGATCCGCTTTTTGCCCGATGGCTTGGGCTCACAGATGTACCGGTTATTACCCAAACGCCAGACCATCACCAAGCCAAAGGCAAAGCCGTGACGAAACAGCAACCCATGCTTTTATCAGCCCAGGGCCTGAACCGCAGCTTTGGCGCAGTAGTGGCTGCGGCTAACGTATCGATCGACATTGCTGCCGGTGAGCGACTGTGCCTGATTGGCAGCAACGGCGCTGGCAAAACAACATTTGTCAATATGATCACCGGCTACCTCAAGCCCACGTCGGGACAGATACTGCTGGATGGAGAAAATATTACGCCACTGGCGCCGCGCGAGATCACGCGGCGAGGCGTGGCGCGGTCGTTTCAAATCCCGCAGCTATGCATGCACATGACAGTGCTTGACAACATGCTGGCCTCGCTGCACTGCAGCCTGGAAAACCGCTCGTTTTTCAGAGCCAGCCACGATCCAACCGCTGCCGATGAATGCCGCCGATTGTTAGACAGTTTTGGTTTGCTAGCGCATGCCGAAAAACCAGTCATGGAGTTGCCGGGCGGCGTACGCAAACTACTGGATATCGCCATGACATTGACGGGTCAGCCCAAGTTGTTGATGCTGGACGAGCCCACCAGCGGCGTGAGTGCTGATGAAAAATTTACCACTATGGATACCGTGATCCACGCGATTGACCGAGGCACGCATGGCAAGCCCGTGACCGTGGTGTTCGTCGAGCATGACATGGACATCGTTGAGCGCTATGCATCACGGGTGATTGCGTTTTACAGTGGTCGCGTGATTGCGGATGGCTCATCTTCATCCGTGCTGGCCGACGCTGAGGTGCAGCGCTACGTGACTGGCTCGGTGCGGCGCATGACCGGGGCGACCGCATGATCACGCTGACAGCTGCGGTTGTGGCAATTCAAAACGTGGATGTACTCAGGCATTTTTCCATCACGGTTGCGCCAGGCAGCATGGTTGGCCTGATCGGGCGCAATGGCGCAGGCAAGACTACCGTCATGCGCAGCATGATGGGTCTCTTGCCGCTGCGAGAAGGTCAGCTGACGCTGGGCGCTACCAATCTGGCGGCATTACCCAGCCATGCGCGCGCAGGCTTGGGCATTGGCTACATGCCGGAAGACCGGGGGCTGGTACCCGAGCTAAGCGTCGAAGAAAATATTTGTCTGCCGCTGTGGGTGTCGCCCGGTTTATTGCCTGCCGAGCGCTTACAACTGGTCTATTCCGTCCTGCCAGAGCTGCTTGAGATGCGCGAGCGCAAAGCCTTGCTGCTTTCGGGTGGCCAACAAAAAATGGTGGCTTTGGCACGCGCGCTTGCCGTGGGTACACGCTTGCTGCTGCTCGATGAACCGTTTGAAGGCGTTGCACCTGCGCTGTCTCAGCGGCTGTCGGAGGTGGTGAGCAAAATGCGTGGTAGCGGCTTGTCTGTGCTGATCAGCCAGTCAGACTTGAACCACTCACGGCATTTACTCGACGCCGAGATCGTGATTGAGCGTGGCGCCAACAGTTTTTAAAGCGTTGGCTGCTAGCGGTTCAAGCCGTTCCGCCCACCGTCAACCCGTCAATCCGCAATGTCGGCTGGCCCACGCCCACCGGAACGCTTTGGCCTTCTTTGCCGCAGGTGCCGACGCCGCTGTCAAGTGCCATGTCGTTGGCAATCATGCTGACTTTTTTCAGGCAGTCGGGGCCGCTGCCGACAATCGTCGCGCCTTTGACCGGGTACAAAATTTTACCGTTTTCAACCCAATAGGCTTCACTGGCTGAAAACACAAACTTGCCCGAAGTGATGTCGACCTGGCCACCTGCAAAATTGGTGGCGTAAAGGCCTTTTTTAATACTGGCGACGACTTCTTGCGGGTCTTTGTCGCCGCCCAGCATATAGGTGTTGGTCATGCGCGGCATGGGAGTGTGGGCGTAGCTTTCGCGGCGACCATTGCCAGTGGGCTTGACGTTCATCAGCCGGGCATTCAGCGAGTCTTGAATGTAGCCCTTCAATATGCCGTCTTCAATCAACACATTGCGCTGGCTGGCGTTGCCCTCGTCGTCCACATTCAATGAACCGCGACGGTCGGCAATCGTGCCGTCGTCCAGCACCGTCACGCCTTTGGCGGCAACGCGCTGTCCGATCTTGCCGGCAAATGCGCTTGAGCCTTTGCGGTTGAAGTCGCCTTCCAGCCCGTGGCCGATGGCTTCATGCAGCAAAATACCCGGCCATCCGGAGCCGAGCACTACCGTCATCTCACCCGCAGGTGCGGGGCGCGCTTCAAGATTGGTGAGTGCCGCTTTTACCGCATCGTCCACATACTGGCCGATTTGCGCATCGTCAAAATAGGCCAAGCCAAAACGGCCACCACCACCTGCTGATCCTGTCTCTCGCCTGCCCTTTTGCTCTGCGATAACCGATACTGACAAGCGCACCAGCGGCCGCACGTCAGCGGCCAGCGTGCCATCAGCCCGTGCCACCATCACCACATCGTATTCACTGGCCAGCCCGGCCATGACCTGTACGATACGTGGGTCTTTGGCTTTGGCGAGTTTTTCAACTTTTTCAAGCAGCTTGACTTTGGCTGTGCTGCCCAGCGTGGCAATCGGGTCACCGCCCTCGTACAGCGAACGGCTACTGGCAATTTTTCGGGCGGGTGTTTTGATTTTGGCGGACTTGCCGGCACCAGAAATGCTGCGCACGGTGCGCGCTGCGTCCATCAGTGACGCTTCAGAAATATCGTCGGAATAGGCAAACGCCGTTTTTTCACCGCTCACCGCACGCACGCCCACCCCCTGGTCGATGCTGAAGGAGCCGGTTTTAACAATGCCTTCTTCCAGACTCCAGCCCTCGCTGCGGGTGTATTGAAAATACAGATCGGCGTCGTCTGCGCCCTTGGAGGCGATCTCGGCCAGTGCCTTGGCCAGGTGCGCCTCAGTCAAGCCGAAGGGCGTGAGCAAAAGTTTTTGCGCAATCTCCAGCCGACCTGACGTCGATGCCGCAGTGGGCTTGACTATGGAAGAGGTGGTGGAGGCGTTAAGGACAGAGGCGGAGGAGGAGCGAAGTGCATTCATGTTCTGATTGTAAGTACTCTGACTCGGACGCGCCGCCAGCACCCGCCCGGCCTCATGATTTCAAGGTAATTTACAGCTGACGCTATAGCGCAGACAGGTATTTAAAAATCGCTGCATCATCTTGCGCGGCCAGCCCGGCAGCGTGCGCTTGCGCAAACACACGGCTGGCCGCAGCCCCCAGTGGCCCTTCAAAGCCTACGGCAAGCGCGCATTCAAGCGCCAACCGGGTGTCTTTTTCAAGCAGCGTGACATGGGCACGCGGCAAATAGTCAGCCACAATGGCGCGGCGCATGCGGTCTGAACCTATCCAGCTTTGCCCGCTGGACTGCTCAATCACGCCAAGGGTTTTGCCCACATCCAGACCCAGCTTAGCGGCCAGCGCCAGCGCCTCGGCAGCACCCACCAGATTGATGCCTGCTAGCAGGTTGTTGACCAGCTTGGTACGTGCCGCATCGCCCGGCTTTTCACTGATGTTGAACACCTTGCTTGACAGCGCGTTCAGCAAATCAGCGTGCTCTTCAAACACGCTATCTGGGCACGCCACCAGCAGGCTCATCGTGCCGTCAGTGGCCCTGGCGGGCCCGCCAGACATGGGCGCATCAATGGTGTGAATGCCGCGCTTGGCCAGGCGCGTAGCGAAGGTTTCCACATCTTGCGGCAAGATGGTGGGGCAAAGCATGATGGTCTGGCCACTTGCCAGCTTATGCGCCAGACCCTGGGGGCCAAACAGCATGTCTTCAGTTTGTGCAGCATCTACTACACAGACGATAACTGCTATTGATTTTGTAGCTATATACGCTTGTATTGATTGGGCTAAAGCTCCTTTTGATACCAATTTTTCGACTTTTTCGGGATCGATATCGTTTACAAAAACGGTCCAGCCCTTAGAAAGCAGATTGGCCGCCATGCCACCGCCCATGTTGCCGATACCCACAATGAAAACTGATTTCTCTGACATCATGACTGCACCAGTCGCTTGGCTTTGGCGATCGACATCAACATGCCAATCGCCAGGCCCAGGGTAACCATGGCAGTGCCGCCGTAACTGATAAACGGCAAGGGTACGCCCACCACCGGCAAAATACCGCTGACCATGCCCATGTTCACAAAAGCGTAGGTAAAAAATATCATCGTCAACGCTCCGGCCAGCAAGCGGGAAAACAGCGTCGGTGCCTCCATCGCAATGGCCAGGCCGCGCAATATCAAAAAGATAAAACCGGCAATCAGCAGCAGATTGCCCGCCAGTCCAAACTCCTCTGAAAATGCGGCAAAAATAAAGTCAGTCGTGCGCTCGGGGATGAACTCCAGATGCGTTTGCGTACCGGCCATGAAACCCTTGCCAAACACCCCGCCCGAGCCAATGGCAATCATGCCCTGAATGATGTGAAAGCCCTTGCCCAGCGGGTCACGCGAAGGGTCGAGCAGGGTACAAATGCGCTGCTGCTGGTAATCGTGTAGTACCGGCCAGCGCATACCGTCGGCGCACAGCATGGGCTCAAACCAGACCACTAAAAAAACGCCCAGCAGACCCAGAACCACAGGCGGTGCAATCAGTTTCCAGCTCAGGCCAGCAAAGAAAATCACGGCTACACCAGCGGCCAGTACCAGCAGCGAGGTGCCCAAATCAGGCTGCTTCATGATCAAACCTACAGGCACAACCAGCAGCAGGCCGGCAACCATAAAGTCAAGCGGCCGTAATTGGCCTTCACGCTTTTGAAACCACCAGGCCAGCATCAACGGCATGGCGATTTTGAGGATTTCGCTGGGTTGAATCACTACGCCTACATTCAGCCAGCGCCGTGCGCCCTTTTTGGTGATGCCAAAAACAGCCACCGCAATTAAAAGCGCTACACCGAACAGATACAACGGAACAGCCAAAGACATCAGGCGCTGCGGCGGAATTTGCGCCACCACAAACATGATGAAACCGGCGATCAGCATGTTCCTGCCATGGTCGGCAAAGCGGCTGCCGTGGTCAAAGCCTGACGAGTACATGATCAGCAAGCCTGCGCCGGCCAGCAGAAAAACTGCAAACGCCAGCGGGCCGTCGAAGCCGCTAAAAAGCGGCGCAGCACGCTTGAAAAGCGAGGGTTTGTCAAAAACTGCGGCCATGACCGATTATCTGCCAGACGAATTACGATATCCTGATGAAAACCACGCATTTGCTGTACCTGCACGGCTTTAGGTCATCGCCATCGTCCGCCAAGGCACAAAAGCTGGCAAGTATCGTGTCCAGTCGCTACCCCGGCGTGACTTGGTATAGCCCACAATTAGCGCCATCACCCGCACAAGCCATGGCTGGCGTGATGGCGCATATTGCTGGCTGGCCGAAATAAGCAGGTTTTGCAAGCATGGCCGTGGTGGGCTCGTCACTTGGCGGGTTTTATGCGACATGGGTGGCAGAAA
>JBBAPP010000002.1:15734-18060 GCA_040400775.1 Polaromonas sp.
ATGGCCGTGGTGGGCTCGTCACTTGGCGGGTTTTATGCGACATGGGTGGCAGAAAAAATGCACTGCAAAGCGGTGTTGCTGAACCCGGCCGTTGACCCCATGCGTGATCTGGCCAAATACATTGGCACCCAAACGACTTGGCACAACCCGGTTGAAACTTTTTTCTTTAAAGCTGCATTTATTGACGAGCTGCGTGCGCTTGATGCGCGGCCCTTGACACGGCCCGAGAACTATTTGGCCATCATTGCCAAAGGCGATGAAGTCCTGAGCTGGCGAGAGATGCAGGCCCGCTATGCCGGTGCAAAAGTCAAACTGATTGACGGCAGCGACCATGCGCTGAGCGACTTTAGCGACCACCTGCCAGATATTTTTGAGTTTTTGAATCTGGCCGCCTGATTACACTTGTCGTTCATTATTAAAAGGCGCTCATTTTGTTCGTATTGTTTGAAGAAGCCGGCAAGCATTTGGCTGGCCGCATATTGTCTGAAGCCGACAGCTCGCTTCAAGTTGAGCTGGACTCGGGCAAGCGCGTGAAAGTCAAGGCTGTCAACGCCCTGCTCAAGTTTGACAAGCCCGCACCTGCTGATTTTGTAGCCGCTGCACAAAAACTCAGCGCCGACATTGACTTGGAGTTGGCGTGGGAATTTGCCAGCGACGATGAGTTTGGCTTTGCCGATTTGGCTCGCGACTACTTTAGCGCTGACCCGACCAAACCCGCTAGGCAGGAGCAACAGGCTGCTGCGCTGTTCAGATTATTCGATGCGCCACACTACTTTCGCCGTTCCGGCAAAGGGCGATTCAAAAAAGCGCCGCTGGAAATTTTGCAATTGGCGCTTGCGGCGATTGAAAAGAAAAAGCAAGTCGCGCTGCAAATCACCGCCTGGGCTCACGAATTGGCACAAGGTACTTGTCCAGTGCCGATATGCGAGCAGCTCTACAAAATTTTATTCAAGCCTGACAAAAACAGCGCTGAATACAAGGCGGTGGTTGAAGCATCCAAAAATACCCATATTGCACCGCTGGACCTGCTGCAAAAATCCGGTGCGATTGCATCGCCCTACCAGTTTCATTACAAACGGTTTTTGTTTGAAAATTTCCCCAAGGGCACAGATTTCCCGGCGATTCAGGCACCGCTACACACGGAAGCGCTGCTGCTGGCCGATGTACAGGCCTTCTCGATTGATGACTCCGCCACCACGGAGATTGACGATGCGCTGTCGGTGCACGGCATTGGCACGGGAACGGTCACGCTCGGTATACACATCGCCGCGCCTGGCCTGGCGGTGCAGCCGGGCAGTGCTGTTGATTTGCTGGGTCGTGCCCGTTTGTCAACCGTCTACATGCCAGGCTACAAGCTGACCATGCTGCCCGATGCGCTGGTACAAAACTATACGCTGATGGCCGGGCGCAATTGTCCAGCGGTGTCGCTGTATGTGACGCTAGACGAGGTCAGCTTCGCGATCAAAGAAACAAGCACCAAGCTTGAATTAGTGCCGATTGCAGCTAACTTGCGACATGACGTGTTGGACAGCACATTCAATGAGGCTTTTTTCGACGCTACAGATACGATAGCTACGAATACCCTAATTGAATGGTCTAAAGAGCTAATTTACCTCCATAAACTGGCTAAACATCTCAAGGCGCAGCGTGAAATAGCACGCGGCAAGCCGGAAAACTTTAACCGCCCTGACTACAACTTCAAGCTCAATAATCCAACTGGCCAAGAGCCTGTAGGCAACGAACTTGTCACCATCACCACCCGCCAACGCGGCGCACCACTGGATTTGATCGTGGCAGAAGCTATGATTTTAGCCAACAGCACCTGGGGCAACTGGCTGGCCGAGCATGGTGTGCCAGGCATTTACCGCAGCCAAGCCAGCCTAGCCCCTGGGGTGAAGGTACGCATGGGCACCAAAGCGTTGCCACATGCCGGCCTGGGCGTGAAAAGCTACGCCTGGTCTACCTCGCCGCTGCGCCGCTACACCGACTTGGTCAACCAGTGGCAAATCATTGCCTGCGCCAAGAACGGCCGGACAGCCGCACTGGTAGCGCCCTTCAAGCCTAAAGATGCAGAACTGTTCTCCATCATTTCGGGATTTGATGCGGCTTACAGTGCCTACAACGGCTACCAGAACGGTATTGAGCGCTACTGGACGCTGAAGTATTTGCAGCAAAACAGTATCACCGAGCTGGTGGCTACCGCCTTCAAAGATGACCTGGTACGCACCGACGCCTTGCCCCTGGTGCTGCCCGCTACCGGCGCGTTGGGATTGCCGCGCGGTGCCAAAGTTCGCATCAAGCTGGGAGAAATTGACGAGATCACACT
>JBBAPP010000002.1:18160-48931 GCA_040400775.1 Polaromonas sp.
TGCCGCGCGGTGCCAAAGTTCGCATCAAGCTGGGAGAAATTGACGAGATCACACTAGATATCAGCAGCGCCGTGGTTGAGCGGCTGGATGTCGTGCTGCCGGAGTCACATCAAGACACCGATACAGACGAGGACGACTTAGGCGCTGGCCCCATAGCGATTGCCGTTGACATGCATGAAGTAACTGAAGATGCTGTGACACCCAGCAGTTAAAAACCGACAGACCATCGCTTTAGCCTGGATAATTTATCGTGAAAACCTTCAGCACATTGCACATAGCCTTTGGCGTCTCTGCCTTGCTGCATGCCGGGGTGTTGACCACGCGATTTGTTGACCCGCAAAGCTTTCAACGGGTTTTTAATGACACGCCGCTTGAAGTGATTTTGGTAAATGCCAAATTCAATGAAAAGCCGGCCATGCCCCAGGCGATTGCACAAGCCTCACTTTTGGGCGGTGGGCAGCTTGAAAAAGGTCGTGCCACATCACCCCTGCCGCCATCAGCGCTAACAGACTTGGGCGATGCCGCAGAAGACGCTCAAAAAATGGTCGAATCCATGCAGGAGCAGCAATCACAGTTGCTGGCGCAAATCAAAAAGCAGCTGGCTACTATGCCGCCGCCTGACCCGAAGGCAGCTACCAGCGATCCACTGCAAGTTGCGCAGGAAAAAAAGCGCAAGCAATCGATCAAAATTCTGGCGGAAATTGAAAAGCGTATCAACGAAGAAAATGCCCGGCCTAAAAAACGTTATGTTAGCCCCGCCACACGCGAGGAGGTGTATGCCATTTACTACGACAGCCTACGGCGTAAAATTGAACACCAAGGTACCGCTAACTTCCCTCAGCTGGCAGGAAAAAAACTCTACGGCGATTTGACGATGATCGTCACAGTGAATTTTGATGGCCGCGTTTTGGCGACTCAGGTGGTGCAGACATCCGGCAATCTGACGCTGGACAGGAGAGCGCAAGCTATCGTTAAAAGCACCGGGCCGTTTGACAAGTTCACAGACGCCATGCGGCGCAAAGCCGACCAGATTGTGGTGGTGTCACGCTTCAAATTCACGCGTGATGAAACACTTGAAACTACACTCACTAAACGCTGAAGACAGTCAATGAAAGCTTTTTATCGCTTGACTCTTTTGGTGCTTCTGGCGGGCTTGTCGTTACAGCTTTATTTTGTCGGTCGTATTGCTTTCATGGCCGTGGTTGACCCTGAATCCACGGCTTTTGAGCGATCCGCAATTTACCGAGTAGTGACGACAACCGGTGGCCTGAAATGGCGACAGCAGTGGGTCGCCTACAGCGATATCTCTGACAACCTCAAGCGCGCTGTGATTGCGTCTGAGGATGCCAGCTTTACCGAGCACGATGGTGTGGACATTGAGGCGCTGGAAAAAGCCTGGGACAAAAATACCAAAGCCGAGCAACGCGTGCAGCAGCAAAGTCATAAAAATCTGAACACGAAAACCCATGCCAATTCGGCTAAGTCCCCAAAAATCGTCGGGGGCTCAACGATTACCCAACAGCTTGCCAAAAATCTTTTCTTGTCAGGAGAACGTACCCTGCTGCGCAAAGGGCAAGAACTTGTTTTAACGCTGCTGTTGGAACGGTTGCTAGACAAACAACGTATTTTGGAGATTTACCTGAACAGTGTGGAATGGGGTGAAGGGGTGTTCGGTGCAGAGGCTGCTTCGCAATACTATTACCGCAAAAGCGCCGCCAAGTTAAGCGCCTATGAAGCTGCCCGCCTGGCAGTCATGTTGCCGCGCCCCAAGTACTTTGAAACCCGCCCGAACTCGGACTATCTGTCATCCCGCGCCAGCACGATTGCTGCCCGCATGGGTGGCGTCGAACTGCCATGATTTTTCGACCGATCGCCCTTAGAAAAATACTACCCCCCCCCGGGGCTGTGGCGAGCGGCTTTCTGCAAGCTACGGCGATGGCGTTGATGGCTTGTTGCCCAGGAACGCAGGGTAAGTCTGCAATGGGTGCCAGTGGCCTGCTAGACCGGGTTGATGCGCTGAGTTTTGTTGCTCCAGTGTTTTTTTACTTTGTACACTGGTATTTTGCTATATAAATTAACCTTTAGATGAATGAATACCTGTGTAGTAAGCTATTTAATTGATAGCAAATTTAATCTTTGACTGACGCCATGCGTATCCTTGGAATAGACCCTGGCTTGCTAATCACCGGCTTTGGTGTGGTCGATGTGGATGGTCAACACTTGTTATATGTTGCCAGTGGCACGATCAAAACCGTACACCTGGATAAAAAGGACTTGCCAGGTCGCCTCAAGGTTTTGTTTGATGGCGTGCGGGAAGTTGCACAGCGCTACCAGCCGGATTGCTCGTCTGTAGAGATTGTGTTTGTCAACGTCAACCCGCAGTCCACCCTGCTGCTGGGCCAAGCGCGGGGGGCGTGCATCACGGCTCTGGTGTCGCTGGATTTACCAGTCGCTGAATACACGGCACTACAGCTCAAGCAAGCCGTTGCGGGATACGGCAAAGCGGGCAAGGCTGAAGTGCAGCAAATGGTGATGCGGTTGTTGAAGCTGCCCGCGCTGCCGGGCAAAGATGCAGCGGATGCGCTGGGTCTGGCCATTACCCATGCCCACGCGGGTAAGGCGCGGTCGCTGCTGGCAGCAGCGCTTAAAAAACCTTAAGTAAGCCGCTCAACGATCAGCACCACAAAAAAACCAAACCCCGCAATCAGCGTCCATGTGAGTGTGATCAAGCCGAAGCGTTTGTAGCGTGCCTGCCCAGTGATCGCATAAAACAAAAAAGCCACGGCAGAGCCAAGCAGAAAAAGAAGCAATAACCCGCGTAAGAAAAGCATAGGCGTCAGCTACCAGGCGGGTGCCAGTGTGGCAAAACCCTTGGGCGCGCGCTTTTCGTCGTCAAACGTCACGATCTCGTACGCATCTTGCTGCGCCAGCAGTTCGCGTAGCAGCTTGTTGTTCAACGCGTGGCCCGATCGAAATGCGCTGTAGGCCGCCAGCAAAGGTTTGCCCAGTAAATGCAAGTCACCCATGGCATCCAAAATTTTGTGCTTCACAAACTCATCGTTGTAGCGTAAGCCGTCACTGTTCAACACCTTGTAATCGTCCATCACGATGGCGTTGTCCAGCCCGCCACCCATAGCTAAACCATTGGCGCGCATCATCTCCACATCTTTGGTAAAGCCAAAAGTTCGGGCTCTGGCAATGTCGCGTGTGTAGGAGCCTGTGCCCATGTCAAACTCCAGCCGTTGGCCTGTGGAGTCCACGGCGGGATGGTCAAAATCGATTTCAAAACTTAGCTTGTAGCCTTCGTAGGGCGACAGACGTGCCCACTTGCTGGCTGGGCCTTCGCCTTCGCGGACCTCAACAGTTTTAAGCAAGCGTACAAATCGCTTGGGCGCGTTTTGCAGCTGAATGCCCGCTGATTGCAGCAAAAATACAAAGGAAGCGGCTGAGCCATCAAGAATGGGCACTTCTTCAGCGCTGATGTCGATGTGCAGATTGTCTAGCCCCAAACCAGCACAGGCGGACATCAGATGCTCTACCGTGAAAACCTTGGCAGTGCCGTTTGAAATGGTGGATGCCAGCCGCGTATCCGTCACGGCCAAAGTCGAAACCGCAATGTCTACCGGCTGAGGCAAATCAACCCGGCGAAAAACTATACCCGTATCAGGCACAGCAGGCCGCAAGGTCAACTCAACACGCTGGCCACTGTGCAGGCCAACACCAACGGCTTTGGTGATGGATTTGAGGGTGCGTTGGGCAAGCATGGCTTATTTTAGATTTTTTGGAATGCCCGGTGGTGCGTGCGCCCTTTGCTTCAAGCAGAGGGCGCAAACGATCCATCAATCCGCTTGTTTACGCAGGAAAGCAGGAATATCAAAATCATCCATGCCGCCCGATGCCAGCGCATCGACTTTGGCAGCCGCTTGTGTGCGGTTGGTACGCCAGACGCTTGGCAAAGCCATGTTGCCGTAGTCTGGCTGGCTAGAACCCATGGCAGTCTGTGCAGCACCGCCCATGCCAGCTACAGAATTAAGCGTCGGCATATTGAAAGGTACATTATCAGTTCCTGTGCGCAACACTTGCAGCGGCGGCGCATGGCGGCGTGCGCCTTGACGGCTCAAGCCTGTGGCAACCACCGTCACGCGGATATCGTCACCCAGCTTGTCGTCATAAGCCGCACCGTAAATCACATGCGCATCCGCCGAGGCATAGGCACGGATGGTGTTCATGGCGAGCTTGGATTCGCTCAATTTGAGTGAGCCTTTTGCAGCAGTGACCAAGACCAAAACGCCTTTTGCGCCTGACAAATCAATGCCTTCTAGCAGTGGGCAGGCGACGGCTTGTTCAGCGGCGATGCGCGCGCGATCCGGTCCATTGGCCACAGCTGTACCCATCATGGCTTTACCCGGCTCACCCATCACGGTACGCACGTCTTCAAAGTCAACGTTGACGTTACCGTATTCGTTGATGATCTCGGCAATGCCGCCGACTGCGTTTTTCAACACGTCGTTGGCATGGGCAAAGGCTTCATCTTGGGTCACGTCATCACCCAACACTTCAAGCAGTTTCTCGTTCAACACCACAATCAGTGAGTCAACGTTGGCTTCCAGCTCGGCCAAGCCCAGGTCAGCATTGGTCATACGGCGGCCGCCCTCAAACTCGAATGGCTTGGTCACCACGCCGACCGTCAAAATACCCATTTCTTTGGCGATGCGGGCGATCACTGGCGCTGCACCCGTTCCCGTACCACCACCCATACCTGCAGTGATGAACAGCATATGCGCGCCGTCAATCGCGCTACGAATATCGTCAACTGCCAACTCGGCTGCATCGCGGCCTTTGTCGGGCTTGCTACCTGCACCCAAGCCGCTGCCGCCCAGCTGAATCGTCTTGTGCGCGTTGCCACGGCTAAGCGCCTGCGCATCCGTGTTGGCGCAGATGAACTCCACGCCCTGCACACCGCAGGCCATCATGTGGCCAACCGCGTTACCGCCGCCACCCCCGACACCAATCACCTTGATTTGTGTGCCTTGGTTAAAAGCTTCGATTTCGATCATTTCAATGCTCATGGGGAGCCTCCTGTTTCATTAAGTTGCAAATGCTAAAAAATTAAAAGTCTTGTGCGTTTTGAGAGTTTCATGAAGGCGGATCAGCGCCTCCTGACCTGGTGTGTGGCGGGGCAGTGGGAACAAAGGAGGTGTAGTCTTTCATCAGAAATTACCTACAAACCAATCTTTGACCCGGCCGAACGCGTTATGAACGCTGCCGGCTTTTTGCGACACCTTGTAGCCCCGTATGCGTGCCAGCCTAGCCTCTTCAAGCAGGCCCATGACCGTTGCGGCACGCGCTTGTGCCACCATGTCGTAAAGTGAATTCGAATAACGCGGAATACCGCGCCGTACTGGTTTTAAAAAGATGTCTTCGCCCAATTCCAACATGCCGGGCATGACAGCGCTACCGCCAGTCAGCACAATGCCAGACGACAGCACCTCCTCATATCCTGACTCGCGAATCACTTGTTGTACCAGCGAGAATATTTCTTCGATGCGTGGCTCAATCACGCCTGCCAAGGCTTGCTTGCTCAACATGCGCGGCATGCGATCACCCAAGCCCGGGACTTCAACTTGCGTATCGGGGTCAGCCAACAGTTGTTTGGCGTAGCCGCTTTCAACCTTGATGTCTTCTGCGTCTTTGGTCGGCGTACGCAGCGCCATGGCAATGTCACTGGTGATCAAATCGCCAGCAATCGGAATGACTGCGGTGTGGCGAATTGCCCCCCCCGTAAAGATCGCCACATCGGTGGTGCCAGCGCCAATGTCCACCAGCGCTACGCCTAGCTCTTGCTCGTCTTGCGTCAACACCGCCAGGCTAGACGCCAGGGGATTGAGCATGAGTTGGTCTACTTCCAGACCGCAGCGGCGAACGCATTTGATGATATTTTCAGCAGCACTTTGCGCACCTGTGACGATGTGTACCTTGGCTTCCAGCCGAATACCGCTCATGCCGATCGGCTCGCGTACATCTTGCCCGTCAATCACAAACTCTTGTGGCTCGACCAGCAGCAAGCGCTGGTCAGTAGAAATATTGATGGCCTTGGCGGTTTCAATCACACGGGCTACGTCAGCCTGCGTCACTTCTTTGTCTTTCACCGCCACCATACCGCTGGAGTTGATGCCGCGAATATGACTGCCAGTGATGCCGGTGTAGACGCGAGAAATCTTGCAGTCGGCCATCAACTCGGCTTCTTTTAACGCCTGCTGAATGCTTTGTACGGTGGCGTCGATATTGACCACCACGCCGCGCTTGAGCCCATTGCTGGCCGCAATCCCCAGTCCCGCCAATTTGAGGTCACCACCAGGCAATACCTCTGCGACGACCACCATGACCTTGCTGGTTCCAATGTCCAGCCCCACTATCAAGTCTTTGTATTCTTTGGCCATCGCTTTACCTTTTTACTAATCTGTCGACTTTGTCACCAGGATTAAAAGTGGTGACGCCCTTTAGCTTGAGCGCATAGCCGTTGCTATAGCGCAAATCTGCAGACTCCAGATCCCTGCCGTAACGTGACGAGACCTGGCTTAAAGTCGCGATAAAACGCTGCGTTCGACCTGCAATTTCATCGACTGAACCATGACCCAATTCGATTCCAGCGCCGTTGTCAAGCCGGGCCCGCCAGCTGCCTTGCCCTGTCAGTTCTAGCCGCTCCAATTGCATATTGAGTTTTTCAAATTGTCCCGATAACTGGCGGTACGCCTGGAGTACCAAAGGCGTTTGCCCGGAGGGGCCGTTCAGCTGCGGCAGATCGGCTGATTCGACTTCGGCCTGATTCGCTTCAAACACCTCGCCAAAGCTATTAACCAGCCGGGTGTCGCCTTCTAGCCCCCAGTAAGCCACCGCCTGATGCTCTTGCAGCACCACCTTCAAGCGGTCAGGAAACTGGCGCTGCACCACCGCCTTGCGGACCCAGGGCACTGACTCAAAGACAGTGCGGGTCTGCGCCAGATTCACCGTAAAAAAATTACCCACCAAACGCGGGACAACGTTGGCGCGTAGCGTTAGGGCGTTGTTGTGTACCACGTCGCCGCGTACTGTGATGGCGCTCAGATTAAAAATTGGTTGCCTGAACAACCACGATGTCAACACCAGCAAGCCCATCAATACAAACAGCAAGCCAAAGACTATCGACATCCCGTTCATGAAACGGATGTCAGCAGGCAGCACCAGCGGCCGTGCAGTTGATGGCATGGTTCGTCTCAAGTCGTGGCTCCTTGCGCTGCCTGATAGTCAAGCGCCGCAGTCTTGAGAATCTCCAGGCACAGTTCTTCATACGACATCCCCACAGCATGCGCAGACATGGGAACCAGCGAATGCCCCGTCATACCAGGAGAGGTATTGACCTCCAGCAAATAGGGCTGGCGCGATAGCTTGTCTATCATCACATCGGCACGCGCCCAGCCCCGGCAATTTAGCGTGCGAAAGGCCTGCAAAACTAAATGTTGAATGCTGGCTTCCTCACCCACCGGTAGCTCGCAGGGGACCAGATACTGGGTGGTGTCCGTGAAGTATTTATTTTGGTAATCGTAGTTACCCTCTGCGGCAACGATACGAATCACCGGCAGGGCATACGCATCACTGCCGGTTCCCAATACTGGGCACGTCACCTCATCGCCATCAATGAATTGCTCACACAAAATGTCAGCGTCGAGCTCGGCAGCCTGAGCAACAGCTGCAAGCATGGCAGAGCTTTGCGTCACCTTGGTCAAGCCAATCGAAGAGCCCTCGCGGGACGGCTTGACGATCAGCGGCAAGCCAAGTTTGTCAGTCACGGCGAGTACATCAGCGTTGCTATAGCTGCCGCGACGCAAAAGCACATGCCGGGGTGTCGCAAGCCCCTCAGCCAGCAGTATCCGCTTGGTCATGACTTTGTCGATGGCCATGCTGGACGCCATCACGCCGGAACCGGTGTAGGGAATACCCAAGAGCTCCAGGGCACCTTGCACCGTACCGTCTTCACCGAAACGGCCATGCAAGGTGATGAAACATCGGTCAAAGCCAGCAGTTTTTAACTCGCTCATATCACGCTGCGCCGGGTCAAACGCGTGCGCATCCACACCGCGTGCCAAGAGTGCCGCCAGTACACCTTTGCCCGACATGAGCGAAATCTCGCGCTCAGCCGAGTGACCGCCCATCAGCACGGCTACTTTGCCAAATTGAGTCGGGTTTTTGCTGTCTATTTGGCTCATAGCGCCCTACTTTCGGTCGCAAGCAAATCATTTTTTTGCAGCCTATCTGTCACTTTTTTCGGCACACCGCCAATCGATCCTGCCCCCATACAAAGCACCACATCGCCGCCCAGTGCGTTGTCGATGATGGCTTGCGGCATCGCTTCAATCGCGTCGATAAAGATCGGCTCTACCTTGCCAGCTATGCGTAACGCACGGCTCAGCGAGCGGCCATCGGCCAAAACAATGGGTGCTTCGCCAGCGGCATACACTTCTGACAACAGCACCACATCTGCCAAACCCATGACCTTGACGAAGTCCTCAAAACAATCGCGGGTACGGGTGTAGCGGTGCGGTTGAAATGCCAACACCAACCGCCTGCCAGGAAAAGCGCCACGCGCAGCTGACAAGGTGGCGGCCATTTCAACCGGGTGATGACCATAGTCTTCAATCAAGGTGAAGATGCCGCCTTTTTTATCCAGTTTGGCGGGCATGTCGCCATAGCTTTGAAAACGCCTACCAACGCCTTTGAACTCAGCCAGCGCTTTTTGTACCGCCGCGTCGGGCACATTCAATTCAACCGCCACGGCAATCGCAGACAGCGCATTCAAAACGTTATGCTCGCCAGCTAAATTCAACACAATGTCCAGATCAGGTAGCGTGACGCCGTTACGCCGCTGTGCTGTAAAGTGCATTTGCGGACCGACAGGCCGGACATTGACTGCGCGTACCTGCGCATCGGCATTGAAGCCGTAACTGGTGATGGGGCATGTCACCAGCGGCACGATACTTTGCACCGCCACATCGTCAGTACACAAAATAGCCGTGCCATAAAAAGGCATGCGGTGCAGAAAATCAACAAAGGCTTTTTTCAAATTACCAAAGTCATGTCCGTACGTTTCCATGTGGTCTGCATCAATATTGGTCACCACTGCCATGACGGGCAGAAGGTTTAAAAATGATGCATCAGACTCATCTGCTTCGACCACAATATAGTCGCCTGAGCCCAGCTTGGCGTTGGCACCAGCGCTGTTCAATCGCCCGCCAATCACATAGGTAGGGTCTAGCCCACCCTCAGCCAAAATGCTGGCGACCAAGCTGGTGGTGGTGGTTTTGCCATGCGTACCCGCAATCGCAATGCCTTGTTTGAGGCGCATCAGTTCGGCCAGCATCAAAGCGCGTGGCACAACCGGAATCCACTTTTCGCGAGCGGCCAGCACCTCTGGGTTATCTGCCTGTACGGCAGTTGATGTCACCACCGCATCCACATTGGCTAAGTTTTGGGCTGCGTGTCCCACAAAGGTCTTGATGCCCATGCTTGATAGGCGTTGCAAAGTGGCACTGTCTGATAAGTCTGATCCCGAAATCACATAACCCAGGTTGTGCAACACCTCGGCAATCCCCGACATGCCAGAGCCACCCAGGCCAATAAAGTGAATATTTTTAATCGCATGCTTCATAGGGCGTTACTCATGCGCTAAGTTCTTCACAAGCAGCCACAATATACGCTGTGGCTTCTATTTTTTTCATTTTTTTAGCCTGCAGCCCAATATTTACAAGTGTAAAACGCTCTGTTTTTTGTAGCATTTTAGCGAGTATTTGAGGTGTTAATTGGCTCTGCGCTATTTGCCAGCCTGCACCCTGCTCCACAAGAAAGCGGGCATTGCTGGTTTGATGGTCATCAACCGCAAATGGGAAAGGCACAAACAGCGCCGCTGCGCCAACAGCTGCAATTTCAGTTACCGTACTGGCACCAGCGCGGCAAATAATCAGATCTGCATCGGCAAACGCGGTAGCGGTGTCATCGATAAAAGGCGTCAAGCTTGCATCAACACCCGCCGCCAGGTAATTGGCGCGCAATTCGTCGATCTGTTTTATACCGCTTTGATGGGTGACCATGGGACGCTGTTCCACCGGCATCAATGCAAGAGCCTGCGGCACGATGCTGTTCAATGCCTTGGCGCCGAGACTGCCGCCCACCACCAGCAAGCGTAATGGCCCGGTGCGTCCAGCAAATCGGGCTGCAGGCTCTGGCTGCTGGGTGAAGGCTGTTCGCAGCGGGTTACCGACCCACTCAGCGTTTTTCAGCACGTCTGGAAAAGCCGTGAACACCCGGTCAGCTACTTGCGCCAAAATTTTATTGACCATGCCGGAGACTGAATTTTGTTCATGTAGCACCAAGGGCTTGCCCAGCAATACGCACATCATCCCCGCCGGAAAAGCAATATAACCACCCAGCCCAATGACCACATGGGGCTTGACGCGGCGTATCACCTGAATACTTTGCCAAAACGCTTTGAGTAACCGCAGTGGCAAGAAAGCCAGCGTGACAAGCCCTTTACCGCGTACCCCTGAAAAATCAATGGTTTCAAAATTAAACCCGCGTGGCGGCACCAATTGGCTTTCCATACTCGGGCTATCAGCACTGCCTTTGGCGCCCAGCCAATGTACTCGCCAGCCTTTATCGCGCAGGGCTTCAGCCACCGCTAAACCCGGGAAGATGTGCCCGCCCGTCCCACCGGCCATCACGAGAGCGCAGCGTTGCATCATGCGCGTCCTCCACGCATCAACATGCGATTCTCATAATCAATTCGCAGAACTACAGCCAATGAAATCAAATTCATCAAAATCGCTGATCCGCCGAAACTCATCAGGGGCAGCGTCAAACCTTTTGTCGGCAAAGCGCCCAAATTCACGCCAATGTTGATAAAGGTCTGAAAGCCAATCCAGATAGCGATACCCTGGGCCGTCAGGCCAGCAAAGAGCCTGTCCAGAGCAATCGACTGCCGACCAATGTGCATGATGCGTCTGACCATCCACATGAAAAGGCCAATCACCGTCAGTACACCGATCAAGCCGAACTCCTCCCCAATGACTGCCATTAAAAAGTCGGTATGGGCTTCTGGCAACCAGTGCAGCTTTTCAATACTTCCGCCCAGCCCTACCCCAAAAATTTCACCGCGCCCAAAAGCAATCAGAGAATGCGAGAGCTGGTAGCCCTTCCCCATTGCGTATTTTTCACTCCACGGATCCAGGTAAGCAAAAATTCGTTCACGCCGCCAGTCGCTGAACATCACCATCAAGCCAAAAGCCACCACCATGACCAGTGCAATTACAAAGAACATGCGGGCATTCACTCCGCCTAAAAAGAGAATCCCCATGGCAATCACTGAGATCACCATGAAGGCACCCATATCTGGTTCGGCAAGTAGCAGCAGACCCACAACGGCTATGGCAATGGCCATAGGCATCACTGCGCGAAAAAATCGCTCTTTGACTTCCATCTTGCGCACCATGTAGTCAGCGGCGTACAGCAGCACGGCAAACTTGGCCAACTCAGAGGGCTGAAAATTCATGAAGCCCAAAGTGATCCAACGCCGTGCACCGTTGACACCTTTACCGATGAAAGGTACCAAGACCAATAGCAGCAAAACCAGCGACAGGACAAACAGCCATGGCGCCAGTTTTTCCCATGTACTGACGGGCACTTGAAAAGCCAACAATGCCAGCACAAAGCCGACCACCAGCGACAGCATATGCCGCATTAAAAAATGGGTGTGTGAATAGCGGGAAAATTTGGGGCTGTCAGGCATTGCTACCGACGCTGAATAGACCATCACCAGGCCAAACATTAACAACGCCAGCGTGACCCACACCAGTGCTTGATCAAACCCGGACAGACTGACGGGCGAAGAATGCGAACCACTCAGGCTTTGACCGCCCAAGCGCACAGGCAAGACATCACGGATTAGTTTTCCACGAGTTGGTGTGCCGCCCATGCCCGGCAGCCAACCGAAAAGACGTGAGGACATGCTGCTGGTGGTCATAGCAATACACCTTGCTCAAGCGCTAAAGCATGCACTGCTTCGCAAAATATACGGCCACGGTGCTGGTAGTTGTCAAACATGTCAAAACTGGCGCAGGCGGGTGACAGCAGCACCGCGTCACCTGGCTGCGCTTGTTCTGCAGCCATGCTGACAGCCGCTTGCAGCGATTCAGCCAACAGCAATATCACCCCGCTATTTTCAAGCGCAACACTGATCAGTGGCGTATCACGGCCGATCAACACCACGGCACGCGCAAAATGCGATACAGGTAGCGCCAATGGAGAGAAATCCTGGTCCTTACCGACACCGCCCAGAATCACAACCAGTTTGCGCGCTGCGCCCAGGCCCGTCAACGCAGCAACCGTCGCGCCTACGTTGGTACCTTTGCTGTCGTCAAAATATTCAACCTGGTTGATCACGGCGACTGACGCTACACGGTGAGGTTCGCCCTTGTACGCACGTAACCCGTGCAACATGGGTCCCAACGAGCAGCCCGCTACATTTGCCAGTGCCAACGCAGCCAGGGCATTGCTGGCGTTGTGCAGACCTTGGATACGCAGTGCATCCACAGGCATCAGGTACTGGATGTGCAGTTCCATGTCATCGCTTTTGACGACTCTTTTTCGTTTCAAGGTTTCTTCAGGCTCTGAAACACGCACCAGCCAAGCCATACCGTTGACAGTTTCAATACCGTAGTCACCCGGTCGTTTTGGTGCATCATGGCCATACGTCAAGTAGCTTCGTTGCGGCTTGCCTTTGAGCTGAACAGGCATAGCCGCCATGACACAAGGATCATTGCGATTCAGCAGCATCACGCCGCCACTGCCATAAACATTGTTTTTTGCAGCCCTATAAGCTTCAAAAGTTTGATGCCAGTCAAGATGGTCTTGTGTGATATTCAAAACTGTGGCGACCGATGGTTCAAACCCTTGAATACCATCCAATTGAAAACTTGACAACTCAAGCACCCATACTTCAGGCAAGTTATTTGCGTCTAATTTTTCAGCCAGGGTATCGAGCAATGTCGGGCCAATGTTGCCCGCAACAGCTACCGTCTTTGATGCGCTCTGCACCAGTTGTCCTGCAAGAGAAGTTACGGTTGTCTTACCATTGGTACCGGTGATACCTATCACCTGTGGTGCGTAATCGGTATCTTCTTTCAAGTCAACAAGCGCCTGGGAAAAGAGGCTGAGTTCATTGCCACAAACAATACCGCGTGCTTGTGCGGCTAGCGTCACACCCGTCAGATCAGATGGACGCAATCCAGGACTTTTAAGCAGCATGTCGAACGCCGCGCCTTCGAGCAGTGCAGCGTTCATATCGCTGTGTATAAAACTGGCTGACGGAACACTGGCACGCAAAGCATCGCGATGTGGCGGCGCAGCGCGTGTATCCGCTACCGTTACCTGTGCGCCGCATCGCGCACACCAACGTGCCAGTGCCAGACCAGAATGACCCAAGCCAAGCACTAAAACGTGTTTATCAGTCAGGTTTTTCATCTGCTCATCTGAGTTTGAGTGTTGAAAGACCTACCAAGCAAAGCAGCATGGTGATGATCCAAAAGCGCACCACAACTTGGGTTTCTTTCCAGCCGCTTTTTTCAAAGTGGTGATGCAACGGCGCCATCTTAAAAATGCGTCGGCCCGTGCCAAAACGCTTTTTGGTGTACTTGAAGTAAGTCACCTGGAGCATCACCGACAAGGCCTCAACCACAAAAATACCACCCATAATGGCCAGCACAATCTCTTGCCGGACTATCACCGCAATGGTACCCAGTGCAGCACCCAAAGCCAGCGCACCCACATCGCCCATAAAAACCTGCGCGGGGTGCGTGTTGAACCACAAAAACGCCAAGCCACTGCCCGCCATGGCAGCGCAAAATATCATCAACTCACCGGAGCCGGGGATAGACGGGAAGAGCAGGTACTTTGAATACACCGAGCTGCCGGTGACATAGGCAAAAACACCCAGAGCCGAACCCACCATGACCACTGGCATGATGGCCAAACCATCCAGCCCGTCCGTCAAATTGACTGCATTGCTGGACCCAACGATGACCAGATAGGTCAAGATGACAAAACCAAATACGCCCAGTGGGTAACTGACTTCTTTCACAAATGGCAGCAACAACCCTGCCTTGGGTGGCAAGTTCACATCAAAGCCTGATTGCACCCAACTGACGAAAAGTCCCAGTACCCGCAAGTTGGAGCTTTCAGAAATACTGAACACAAGATACAAGGCGGCAATTAAACCGATCAGCGATTGCCACATGTATTTTTCACGTGACCGCATACCCTCTGGATCTTTGTGAACCACTTTGCGCCAGTCGTCAACCCAGCCAATCGCGCCAAAACCTAAAGTTACTAGCAGCACGATCCAGACAAAACGATTTGACAGGTCAGCCCACAGCAGGGTGGACATAGCAATACAAAACAAAATCAACACACCGCCCATGGTGGGTGTACCTGATTTACTCAAATGCGATTGCATGGCGTAGTCGCGAATCGGCTGGCCTATTTTGAGCGCCGTTAGCCTGCGGATCACGAAGGGACCCGCAACCAAGCCCATGAGCAGGGCTGTCAGAGCCGCCATGACAGCCCGAAATGTCAGGTATTGAAAGACCCGGAAGAATCCGAAATCGGGTGACAAGCTCTGAAGCCATTGCGCCAGGCTAAGCAGCATGTGGGATCTCCTCTAGTTTTTTTATTTCTGCCCCTGCATACCCTGCGATGGCCTGCACGACACGTTCCATCTTCATGAAGCGGGAACCTTTGACCAGCACACTGCTGACACCCGTTAGCTGTGCAATAACTGCCTCTATCAAAGAGTCGATGTCACGAAAGTGCTGCCCAGATGCAAAACTGCGGCTGGCGACTGAAGATTGCGCGCCTAAGGTGTAGAGGTTTTCAATGCCCTGTGCTTTTGCCAAGCGCCCGACTTCCTCATGAAATTTCGGACCCTGGTCTCCCACCTCGCCCATGTCACCCATCACCAGCAAGCGCGGACCTGGCAATGTCGCGAGCACGTCGATGGCAGCGCGCATGGAGTCCGGGTTGGCGTTGTAGGTGTCGTCCACCAGCGTGATGTGTCGGCCTTGCAGCGTGACCTGAACCGCATGTGAGCGCCCTTTGACTGGTTTAAACGCCGACAAGCCTTGCGTAATGCAATCGCGTGGCACGCCAGCGGCCAGCGCGCAAGCCGTTGCGGCCAGCGCATTTTTAACGTTGTGTAGGCCTGCCACATGAAGACTGAACTCAAGCGCGCCTGGGGGCGTCGTCGCTACAACCTGCCAGCAGCCAGCAACCCAATGCGCTTCAGCAGTGACGTCTGCTGGTCCGGTCATGGCAAAAGTCAGCCTACGCCGCTGGCCAGCCGCCTTACTCCAAACCGCAGAGTGCGCATCATCAGCTGGGAACACAGCAGTGCTTTGCGAACCCAAGGCGTGAATGACCGCACTATTTTCATGCGCTACGGCTTCAACCGTGCCCATAAATTCAAGATGCTCGCGCTGGGCATTGTTGACCAAAGCTACTGTTGGCTTGACGATATCAGCGAGGTAGGCAATTTCACCAGGATGGTTCATACCCAATTCAACGACACCGGTGCTGTGATAAGCAGTTAACCGCAAGAGCGTCAAAGGCACGCCAATATCGTTGTTCAAGTTACCCACAGTCGCAAATGCATGGTCAGTTTGGTAAGCCCGCAAGATGCAAGCAATCATCTGCGTCACGGTGGTCTTGCCGTTACTGCCCGACACGGCAATCAACGGCAGTTCAAACTGCGCGCGCCAGCCTTTTGCCAGCTGACCCAGAGCATGTTTTGAATCGTTGACCAGCAAGCCAGGCAAGCCCACTGACCCTAGACCATGCTGCGCGACGGCAGCTACTGCGCCTTGTACTTTGGCTTGCGCCAAAAAGTCATGTGCATCAAAATTTTCGCCTTTCAGCGCGACGAAAAGATCACCAGGCTGCAGGCTACGGGTATCGGTGTGTACGCGCTTGATTTCGACATTGGCATCACCCACCAGTTGCGCAGCGCCTACCCATTGCAGGGCTTGTTGTAAGGTCATCATGATGCAGCCCTGTTGAGCCGCCAGTCATCAAGTGCTAATCGCGCATGATGGAAGTCATCAAACGGGTACTTGATACCCTGCACTTCCTGGTAGTTTTCATGGCCTTTGCCTGCCAACAGCACCACATCATTTGGCTGTGCATTGGCCATCGCGTCAGCAATTGCCAAAGCACGGTCAGCTTGTACGCGTACTGATTTACGGTGCGTCAGACCTAGCAGAATCTGGCGGATGATATCCGCTGGGTTTTCGCTGCGCGGGTTATCGCTGGTCAGCATAATCTGGTCTGCATTTTTTTGCGCCGTTGCCGCCATCAAAGACCGTTTTGACGCATCACGGTCGCCGCCACAGCCGAAGACACACCACAACTGCCCGCCTCTGGACTTTGCAATAGGTTGGAGCGCCAACAACACTTTATCAAGCGCGTCTGGTGTGTGTGCGTAATCAATCACCACCAGCGGCTTGCCCGCTTGACGCAAAGTATTCAATCGACCGGGGACCGAAGGCAAATTGGAGCAAGCCTGTGCAGCGTCTTGCAACGACAGCCTCAAAGCCCGCATTGCGCCTATCACGCCCAGCAGGTTTGAAACGTTGTAGATACCTATCGCATGGGTACTTACTTCTCGTCGCTCAGCACCCTCGACCACAACAAAAGTCAAACCGCCTGCTTGCTGCTCAATGGCTTCAGCCCTCAATATGGCTGGTTCACTGATACCGACAGTCCACACATCGATGCTGGAGGCCTCCAGCATCACGCGCAAAGCACGGCCTTTGGCATCATCCACATTGATGACGGCAGACTGCAAACCTGGCCAGTTGAAAAGTGACTGTTTAGCCAGCCAGTAGGCCTGCATGGAGCCGTGATAGTCCAGGTGATCTTGCGTGAAGTTGGTAAACACTGCCACTTGCACATGCGTTGCATCCAGTCGTTTCTCAGAAATACCAATCGACGAAGCTTCAATCGCACAGGCTGCATAACCATCATCTACAAAACGCCGCAATTGCTGCTGGAGCAACACTGGATCAGGTGTAGTCAGCCCATTAAAAACCAAGGCTTCAGGCAGTCCTATGCCCAAGGTGCCGACTACGCCGCATGTGAGCTTAAGCTTGCCAAGCGCCTGCGCCAACCACCATGCAGTGGAAGTTTTACCATTTGTGCCAGTGATGGCAATGGTTTGCAAATGGCGACTGGGGTCACCGTAGTAAGCCGCGGCAATCGGAGCAGCAGCAGTTTTCAAGTCTGGATAGGCTGCGATTTTTTCGTCGGCAAAGCCATAAGCCTCCACGCCTTTTAGATCGACAAGACAAGCGCCAGCATGGGCTTTCAGCACATCGCCGACGTACCGACGCGCATCCACCGCAGCTCCAGGCCAGGCTATAAAACCATCACCAGCGCCCACCTTGCGGCTGTCAGTGGTCAAACTGCCTTTGACTCGCGTGTGCAACCAATCAGCAGCTTGCCGAGGTGTATGGAGCTGCGTGATCAAAACGACTCCTCCACTGTATGCATGACAATCTGCGGCTTCACGGACATATCAGGCTGCACACTTTTCATGCGTAGCGCCTGTTGCACCAGCTCACTGAAAACCGGAGCCGCCACTTCGCCGCCGTAATACTTTCCCGCTCTGGGCTCATCAATCATCACAGCCACAATCACGCGTGGATTGTCGATAGGTGCCATGCCTACAAACCAGCCACGGTACTTTCTGTCTTTGTCGGTACCGTAACTTTTCCCCACCTGCTTGTAGGCTGTACCTGATTTGCCGCCGACCGAATAACCCAGTGTTTGGGCCTTTTGTCCAGTCCCCCCTGGGCCAGCTGCCATCTGTAGCATTTTTCGAACTTCCAGCGCCGTCTTGGGCGAGAAAACCTGCACACCAACTGCTGGTTCATCGCGTTTAAGCAGGGTTGCATCAATGATTTGCCCATCGTGGCCAAACACCGTGTAAGCCCGCGCCATCTGGAACAGCGATGCCGACAAACCATAGCCATAGGACATAGTGGCCTGCTCAATGGGTCGCCATGTTTTATAGGGTCGCAAGCGACCCGACACCACACCAGGGAATGCAATCTGGGGTTTTTGTCCAAAGCCAGCCTGTGAAAATATTTCCCACATTTCTCGCGGCTGCATCTGCATAGCCATTTTGACGGTGCCCACATTGCTGGATTTTTGAATCACTTCCTGCACCGTCAGCACACCAAGCGGATGCGCATCGGAAATTGTTGTGCCTGTGATCTGCATGCGCCCGGGTGCTGTTTGAATTTGCGTTTCAGGCTTCACGCGTCCGGTCTCCAGCGCCAAACCGACGGTAAAAGCCTTCATCACCGAGCCAGGCTCAAACGTATCTGTCAGCGCGCGATTACGCAGCTGGTTGCCAGTCATGTTCTGCCGCTTGTCTGGCACATAGCTAGGGTAGTTGGCCATGGCAAGCACTTCGCCGGTAATAGCATCGAGCATGACCACACTGCCAGCCACCGCCTTGTTCGCTATCACCGCATCGCGCAGTTTTTGGTAGGCTACAAACTGCATCTTGCTGTCAATCGACAATTGCAGGTCTTTGCCATCAACTGGTGGCACTTGCTCACGCGTATCTTCAACCACGCGGCCCAGCCGGTCTTTGATGACTCGGCGTGAGCCCGCACGGCCACCCAGCTCTTGGTTGAAAGCCAACTCCATACCCTCTTGGCCACGGTCCTCAATGTTGGTGAAACCCACGACATGCGCGATGGTTTCTCCCTCGGGGTATTGACGCTTATATTCCATGCGCTGGTGAATACCTTTGATACCCAGTTTGCTTATTTTTTGGGCCACAGCGTCATCGACCAGACGCTTGATCCAAACGAAGTTTTTGTCTTCATCCGCAAGTTTTTTGTTCAACTCTGCGATCGGCATATCGAGTAACTTGGCTAATTCAAGCAACTGGGTATGGGTCGCGACGATATCTTCAGGATCTGCCCAAATGCTTAGCGCAGGAACGCTGGATGCCAAGATCAAACCGTTGCGGTCCAGGATCCGGCCGCGATTGGCAGGCAGTTCCAGCGTACGGACAAACCGCACTTCACCTTGACGCTGAAAAAAGTCATTGCCCAGCACCTGCACATAAGCCGCCCGGCACGCCAGCCCGATGAAAGCCAGGGCAATCACAGCCACAATAAATTTACTGCGCCATACCGGCGTTTTGCTGGCCAGCAAAGGGCTTGACGTATAGCGTACGCTTCTGCTCATTTGATGACCCCCGTCGCCGCAGCGTCGCTTTGCTTAACGTACTGCGTGATGGCTGGCGTGACGCTGCGCATTTCCAACTTGTCTTTGGCCAGTTTTTCAACCCGCAACGAGGTTGCCTGAGCGCGTTTTTCAATTTGCAGGCGTTCGTTATCTATATCAAGTTTACGGTTTTGCGAGATGGCTTTTTCAAGCTCGACATACAGCCTGCGCGATTCGTATTGGGTGCGTACCAAATACAGAGCGCTGGCTAAAACAGCCAACAGCAACACCAGATTAAGCCGCGTCATGCAGGCACCTCAGTGCGCTCGGCAGTGCGCATCACCGCGCTGCGTGAGCGCGGATTGGCCGTAATTTCAGCTGCGCTTGGTTTAACCCGCCCGAGCGCTTTCAGCCGCATTTCTTTGGGAGCAGCAAACGGTGCCCGGCGGTCAAAAACCTCGCGCGAATGCTGAGCGATGAACTGCTTGACGATACGGTCTTCGAGCGAGTGGAAACTGATCACGACCAACCGCCCTGCGGGCTGCAAGATATGCAGTGATGCGGTTAACGCTTGTGATAGCTCTTCAAGTTCGGCGTTGATAAAAATCCGAAAAGCTTGAAAAGTGCGGGTTGCTGGGTCTTTGCCCGGCTCGCGGGTTTTGACGGCACCCGCCACGATACTGGCCAACGCGTGTGTGCTTTGGATCACACCCCGTTCCTGCCTTGCACGATCAATCGCCTTTGCAATCGGCCCCGCAAACCGTTCTTCGCCATAGTCACGAATCACCTCGGTGATGCTTTCGATAGAGGCATCGGCCAGCCAGTCGGCCACGCTCTGACCCCGCGTGGTGTCCATCCGCATGTCCAGCGGCCCATCGCTCCGAAATGAAAAGCCGCGTGCCGCATTGTCAATTTGAGGTGAGCTGATGCCCAGGTCCATCAGAAGACCTGCAGCGCTTGAAGGTGCAAGTTGCGCAAGTTGGTTGAAGCCCTCGTGGCGAATTGAAAAACGCGGGTCTGTGATGCTGGCCGCCTCGGCAATCGCTTCCAGATCTTTGTCAAAAGCTGTCAGAGAGCCCTGATCGGAGAGCTGCGAAAGGATCAAACGCGAATGGCCACCGCGCCCAAATGTCGCGTCGATGTAGTGTCCATCTGGCAAAATGCGCATTCTTGCAACTGCTTCATTCAACAAGACAGTGCGGTGAGTCCATGTGTCCTTCACCATCATCTTTCTAAAAAGAAAAGTCTCTGAAGACCTCAGGCATCTCGCCCTTCATCTGCTCAGCTTCTTTTGCAGAGTAGGTGGTAGCATCCCACAGCTCAAAATGCCCACCCATACCTAGCAGCACGGTGTCTTTGCTGATACCCGCTGCTGCACGCAGCTCTGGCGACACCAACACACGTCCGGTGGCATCCATGTCGGCATCCATGGCGTTGCCCAAAAAAATGCGTTTCCACCACTGCGCTTGCATGGGCAGTGCGGCAATCCGATCACGGAATTTTTCCCACTCGTTGCGCGGGAAGATCATCAGGCAGCCATGCGGATGCTTGGTGATGGTGAGCTGGCTATTTGAAGTGGCGCTGAGCACGTCACGATGCCGGGTCGGCACAGACAGCCGACCCTTGGTATCGAGAGCTAATGAAGACGCGCCTTGAAACACTGCTAAAACCCTTTAGAAAACACATTTCACCACTAAATTGCACTTTCTCCCACTTTATCAGGAAAGAAACTGCAAGCAAGCGCTTTGAAACAAAAATTTTCAATGAAATCAAAGACTTAGAAGTGTCTTTCCGGGCTTTCAAAAAAACATAAAAGGCGTTATAAATGAAGCACTTAGCACGTGCAGTGAAAGTGTTTGTTTAATCCACACCGCAAGCTGAAACCATTTTTAAACGCAGGTGGGTTCAAAGTCTGCTGGAAAAAAGTGACTTTTAAACTCGGTTAAGTCAGGAAGTTCAGTAGCTGTAGAGCAGTGGCTTCGGCATCTGTCGTCAAACGCAATCCGACATCTGTCCCGACGTAAGTGAGACACTAAAACAAAGATAAATAAACTGACGTCAGTCGACGCGTTGCACCACAGGCATGCCCCAGGACCCATTCAGCGCCGCGGGCTTGGGCCAATAAAGCCGCGCATTCAGCAAAAATGGCTGACCTGCTTTTACCGGCAACCAGTTGCTACTTTTGCCAGCTGCAGGCTCGTCGGCCTGTATCCACAAGTCCAGCGAGCCGTCGGGGTTGTAGACCAGCGGGTCGCGGTCGCCGATGGCGTAGCGGCGCAGCGGGTTGTCGATCAAAAAATTGTCGCTGCCGTAGGCGGTGACGGACCAGAACGCCTTCACCGGTGGCAGCTCTCCGGGCGTGAAGTGCAGGCGGTAGCGGCGGCTGCCGCTGAGTGCCTGTCCGCCAGCATCGACGCTGGTGTTGGGGTAGGTAGCGTCGGCTGGCAGATTTGCGCCCAGCCCCACCATGGCAACAACGGCACGTGTGTTGTAAAAGGTGCCGTAGTCGCCCAATATGGCTGGCGGGGTGGACCAGCCGCGCACCAGGTCGCGTGGTTTTTTAAGTTCTTTGGCCACTGTGAAGTCGGCTAGCCAGCGACCCAGGCTGATGGCCGCGAGGTCTAGCGCGCCCCAGTTTGGCGGCTGGCCAGGCGCCATGCCTAAGCGTGAGAGCTTGACCAGCATCGGACCATCAGCGGCGGCTGGCGGGTTGCCCACCATCAGTAGCGCCAGCCGGTTGAAGAAGGCATCGGTGCGCATGCCCTGCATTTGCTCCAAGGGCGGGACGGGCTTGTTGACCGCCACTTGCCACGCCGGAGCACTTGCAGGTTTTCCGGCCTGCCAATCCGCCAGCGCGCGCAGGCTGATACCGTCCTGCAGCGCATGCACCTCAGGGTAGTCAGCCACGCCGTTAGTTTGTACACGCCCTATCAGCCAGACCATCTGTGTAGGAGAGCGCAACAGCGTGAGGCCAGGCGGCACCGGACCTGCCCAGCTACGATCCGTCAACAGAAAGCGCCCACCTGCCGTGCCGGTGGTGCGCGTGCCAGGCGCTGCAAAAACATTTGTCCAGGCGTCCATGAAAGGCATGACTTCATAGCGTTTGTCATGCGCTGCCATTTCAAACACCCAGGGGCCGTTGGCCATGTCAATAAAGCCTGTCGTGTACAGCGTATCGACATTCGGACGCACGACCTCCGTGAAACCTGCGTCAGGAAACTGGCGCACCTTGAGCAGCGTGTTTTCGGGAGCCAAGGTCAGCGCAGAGTTGGCGCGGGTGACGTCCATGATGACCAGCGGGTAGCCAAAGATATAGGCCTCTGCGCCCAGAATAATTTGCTCGGACTTTTTGTATAGCAAACCGCTGCAGACCAGCACCATCGCCAGCAGGCCAAACAGAACGCGCTTCAGGCGGGTCAGCCGGCGCGCCGGAGACAGCACCTGAGTTGTCATGGACCGGGTACCAGCAACACGGTGCGAAAGCCCAGATGGCTGGCCCCCAGGTCATCGTCTTGCGGCTGGCGCGCACCAGATCGGTAACGGGCACAGTAGTCGGGCGAGCATAAAAATGAGCCGCCTTTGATGACACGCTGTAGTGCGGCTGTTGGCGCTGTGCCGCGCTGCGCCTGATCAGGTGAGCCATAGGCGGTTTCCCCGTGCCCAGGCCGGTACGCGTCTGAGGTCAACTCCCAGACATTACCAATCATGTCGAACAGGCCCAGCGCATTCGGGGCATAGCAGCCGACTGGGGCCAGCCCCAAAAAACCGTCTTCACCCAAGTTGACGACAGGGAAAAGACCTTGCCAGGTATTGGCAGCTTTGGGCTGCGCGTGGTCTTGCGCAGCCTGTGACTGGCCTGCGCGCGCAGCCCATTCCCATTGCGCTTCGCTGGGCAGAGCGCGGCCTTTCCAGTTTGCGTAGGCTTTGGCATCTGCAAAGGTTACGGCCACCACGGGAAACGATTGGTGCGCTTCAATGCTGGTCGCCGGGCCACCCGGGTGCCGCCAGTTAGCGCCGGGCAGATAACGCCACCACTGCGCGGCGTTGCCCTGGGTGTTGCTATTTTTAGGCGCGACAAACACCACAGCACCGGGCCTGCGCATCTCGGGTGGCAAGCTGGCCAGCATAGCGGGTTTCGGCCCGCGTTCAGCTTCGGTGGTGTAGCCGGTGACTTGTACAAACTCGGCAAACTCGGCGTTGGTGACTTCGGTACGGTCCATCCAAAAACCGGCGACGCTGGTTTTAAGGACGGGCTGCTCCTCCGGGTAAACGGTGTCACCCAAATCGAAGGTACCACCCGGTACCCAAACCATGCCGGGATGCGGGCTGGCCGCAAGTTGCACGGGTAACGCACACGCCAGTTGATCGGTGGTGGGACGTTTTGCGCTAGGCGCAGGTTGGAAGATAAGCCATAGCCATGCAGCGGCAAACAGCAGCAACGCAGCGCAGACAAGCCAGAGGTTTTTTATTTTTCGCGCAGACATGGGGAGGGTTACTCCGGTACAACCCGCAAACCACTGCGGCGCAGGCGTGGAATGTCCAGCGCTAAAAAGTGGCTTCCGCCCATGCTGCCCAGCCAGTCGCGCACCTGCGCCTGCTCCAGTGCGTTCATGGCGCGGTAGATATCCTGCGTGCGCTGCGCCATCCACAGCGTGTACGGCATGGCCATGCGGCGAAAGCGGCCGTCGCCCATGGGCACCTCGACCTCATCGAGGCCACGCGGTAGCGCCTTGCCTGGCGGCAAGCCGGGCAGCGCTGCCTTGACCTGGCGGTTGATACCCTCAAGCATGGGCAAAAACTCCTTAAAGATGATGCGAAAAATTGGAGCCAGCGTGGGCGCAATACGGTCGCCTGCAAGCCACGCGTCATGGCCACCGGTGTCGACCGGATGCGCCATGCGGTCTATCCATGCGCGCAGATGCGGGCGCGGCGCAATCAGCACGCGGGCGGGCCAGGGGTCGCGCCCCAGGTGGCCGTACATGCTGCCAACCAGACCAAAGTCGCCAACACCGGGGCGGCCACCCAACAGATACGGCTGCTGCGCAAAATGCGCATCCAGCAGGTCCAGCATCCAAGCCATCCAGCTGTCCATCAGCGCATACTGATCAGGCCGCACGCCCACCGACGGCAGGTAGCCGCGCAGGGTGCTGGCGACATAGGCCACGGCGCGGCGCTGCACAAAGGCCGGAAAGCGCGGCAGCAAACTGTTGCCGGCTTCTTTTTCAAACAGGGCGTAGTTCTCAGGGTAGGTCCAGCGCGTGTGCATGGCCATGGGTATCCACCACTCGTCCCCCCAAGCTTCCATCAGCGACGACGCAAAGCGCTGCACCGGCGTGGGCGGCTCAAGCGGGCGCTGCGGGTACACGGCCTCCATGCGGTCCATGATGGTGCTGGAGTCCTGTATCCACTCCCCTACGGACGTACACAACACCGGCATCACCGCTGCGCCGGTTTTACGTTTGATACGCAGCATCAGCGTCAGCAAGCTCACCGGCTGATCTACAAAGGGGATCTGCTTGTACCGCAGATAACAAAGCACCTTGCCCGTGAAGTAGGAAAGGTGCCAGCCGTAGAGCGTTAACTTTTCATGCACGCCGGTGTCGATTCTTTTCAATGCTCGCCGCCAAAGTGCTTGATCAGATTGGCGATGTATTGCTCAACCAACTTTTTATTTTCACCGACAACAATGGGCGCAACCACGCCTTTCATCAGCCCGGGCAGTGGCAGTTGCAGCTCGCCGCTGATTTTTAACGCCAGATGGGTGAACTTCTTTTTGTCGGTGATGGCCCAACTGCCGCCGACCTGGGCGTTGCCCTCACCTGCGATGGGCGTCCAGACAATACTGCCCTTGTTTTGCTCGGTCACATAGTTAGACGCATAGACGGTCTGAATGTTCATTTGTGCGGTGCCTAGCTTGTCCATTTTCCAGCGGTAGCTGTTGCCGCCCAAATCCACCAGGCTGTGCAGCTTGGGAAAGTGGCTGGCCGATGTCGGCACGTCGGACAGCACGGCAAACACATCGGCGGCAAGGGCCTTGACTTCGAACGCGTAGGCAAGCTCAAAAGGGACGGTAAAGGCCATGGGATGCTTTAGAAAAAATCTAGTTGTACCAATAGGTGTATTCGTCTTTTGGCGTCTGCTTTTGGTCCAGCGTCTTGTCGATGGCCACGGGCAGCGCAATCAAAGACGGCCACAGCGGCGGCGGCATGGAGGCGTGGTGCGCCTGCAGAACCGCCTTTAACTGCGCCAGCTTTTGCGGCTGTGTGGCGGCCAGGTTGCGCTTCTCGGTCGGATCGTCCCTGAGGTTGAAGAGCCAGTCTTTTTCCGGGCGCTCGGAGACGATCAGTTTCCAGCCGCCGTCCAGCACCATGCGGGAAGGACCATCGCGCCAAAACAGCGGGCGTTTCGGCTGCTGGACCGCGCTCCTGCCAAGGAATGGCAGCAGGTTCACGCCGTCTATCACCCGGTCAGCGGGCATGCTGCCCCCTGCTGCTGCCACCACAGTGGGCAATATGTCGATGTGAGACATCGGCTGTTTGTACTGCGTACCCGCTTGAATATGGGCTGGCCACTTGGCCACATAGGGAACGCGCACCCCGCCTTCAAAGTGCGTCAGCTTCCAGCCGCGATAAGGCTGGTTGACCTCGGGTAGACCGATGTAGCCGGGCGCGCCGTTGTCACTGGTGAAGATGACGATGGTGTTGTCGTCCAGGCCCTCTTCGCGCAGCGTCTGCAACACGCGGCCGACGCTGCGGTCTATCGACTTCACCATCGCTGCATACACACGCCGTCTGTGGTCAGGGATGTTGGGCAGCGCGTCGTAGTCGGCCTTGCTGGCCTGCAGTGGCGTGTGCACACCCCAGTGCGCCAGGTAGAGGAAGAAGGGCTGGTTTTTGTTACGCTTGATAGCGGTGACCGCCTCATCGGTGAAGTAGTCGGTCAGGTATTTGGCTGGCTCAAACCATTTGCCACCGTTGTAGCTGACACCAAAGCGCATGTTGGGCCACAGAAATTTATCGATCGGGTCAAAGTCCTGTTTGGCGTTAACAACCCTAGCGTCTTTCTCGGGCAGGTAAAGGCCGCTTTCCATGAACAGGCTCTCGTCAAAGCCCTGGTTGTTGGGCCGCATCTCGGGTGTGCTGCCCAAGTGCCATTTGCCGATATGCATGTTGTGGTATCCGCGCGTCTTGAGCAGCTCGGCCAGCGTTTGCTCGGAAGGCGGCATGCCCAGATCGTTAAAGCTTTTGGCGACAGCGGCCTTTTGCTGGTCAATGATCACCGGATGCAGGCGGGTCGGGTCGGCATACAGCTCGCCCGCCACGCGAACCATGGCACCGGGCAAGGGCGTGAACTCGACGCCAAAGCGCCAGGGGTAGCGCCCCGTCATGAGCGCGGCGCGCGACACCGTACACACCGCAGCCGCCGCGTAGCCCTGGTCAAAGCGCACGCCGTCACGGGCGATGGCATCAATGTTGGGGGTTGGTACGCCCTGCGCAGCCTTACCACCGCCATAGGTGGTGACGTCGTTGAAGCCAAGGTCGTCGGCCAGGATGACGATGATGTTGGGTGGGCGCTGCGCCAGCGGTTTGTCGGCCTGCGCAGGGCCGACCACCCAGGGTACAGCGCGGTTCGCATCACGCGGATGCATGATGTCGGCATACCAGCCCAGCGAGTACGCCATGAGGTAAAGCCGGTTGGCATAGGCCACTGCTGAGATGCCGGCCAATACCACTGCAGCGGTGACCAGTATGGTACGAATTTTCATAGAAAAAGTATTTTTCAGTTTTTTAGGACGCTCAGGGCTTGGCAATGCCGCCAGCGGCACGCAACATCATCTGGGCGGTTTCAACACCGGCATTCTGGTTCTGGCCTGTCACGAGACGGCCATCGACCACCGTGCGGTTGGCAAAGGGTTCGAACGCAGCGCTGGCACTTTCAAACAACGCGCCGGCTGCGCGCAGCTCGCGCTCTGGGTGCTGCGGCGTAATACGGATGCCCAGTTGCTTGACCTGCCGGTTGGTGACCGCCGTGAGGTGTTTGCCTTTAACCAGCGGCTGGCCATCCGTATCCGTGGCCAGCAGTAAGCCCAGTGGCCCGTGGCAAACGCCGCCCATCACTTTGCCTGCGGCCCAGGCCTGCGTGATCTGCTGGCCTAAGGCGATGGACGTGCCCAGGTCATAGGCGGCACCCCAGCCACCAGCCAGAAAGATGATGTCGTACTGGGTGAAGTCGAGTGCGTCTATCTTCATGGAGGCTTTGACCTTGGCCTGAAAGACTGCGTCATTGAGGTAGCGTTTGTCAGACGGTGCGGCCAAAAACCAGCGAAACGAGTCGGGCTCAATCGGAATAGCGCCGCCTCCAATGCTGGCGACGTCTACCTGCATGCCGGCATCGAGAAACTCATAGTAGGGCGCCGTCATCTCGGAGCCAAAAACACCAGTCGGCTTGCCGCCCAAGCCCAGCGTAGCTTGACTGGTTGTGACGATCAAGGCGCGTGCACCAGGCAACACATGCAACTGCCCGTGGTAAGCCGGGTGCAAGCCCAGTGCTTTGAGCATGGCCGGTAAGCCGAGCCAAAAAAACAGCGCCAGCGCTATAGCGGTAATGAAAAATATTATGGGCATGCGTTCGTTGTACGAAAGGTTGAAGAGAAACATTGGCTGAGCCGCTAGCGAGCCAACAGGTAGATGAATATGCCAAACAAGACAAGCGCAACAGCCATCAAGCCACGCACAAAAACAAGACTGACAAGGGGCTGAACCGGAAAGACATGGGTCTTGTCTATAGCTGCCCATTTGTGCACGGTCACGCCACTTTTTTGAACTGCCAGCGCAAAGCGCAAAAAGTCGCGACGACTTCGGTAACGCACCATGGCAACGTAATGCCAAGCGTCCAGACCTTCTGGCTCGATGAATGTTCCGCATCGCCGCGCCACAAACACGGGGTGGTTGCCGTATCTGAGCAAGGGCCAGAAAATGGCCCTCCCCCAACGCATGTCGGCCTTGCGCGCGTCATCGTCGTAGTCGTAGCTTGGTGGATACAGCGCTGTGGGCCGGTGGCGAACCAGGTTCTGCATAACAAACTCTTTGCCATCGTCGCCCGCCAAAAGAAGCTGCGCTTCGTCGGCCACCGCGTGGTCTTTTTCATGGCGGGCATTGGCATGAAGCTCTCGCATGAAGTACGCGATCTCAGTCTGGGAAAGAGGCTGGCTATTGCCGCCATACCAAGCCAAAAACAGGCTGTAGCAAACAACCAGCGAGATAGCAATGGCCAGCCACAGTGTCATGACTCAGCCAGGCTGCGCAACTGCAGTGAACTGCACGGCGTTATCACGCAGCCATTGCCGTGACAGCGCAGCATCGTGCTGGCTGGGGTGAAATGTGGGCGAGAAATAGTCGCGCCACAGACCGTAGTTGCTACGTAGCATGCCATCTTTGGCGAACAGCAGCTGGGTAGCGCTGCGCCAGGTACGCCAGCTAAACAGGCTGCCGTCATGCCAGAGGTTGCGCACGGTTTGGCGCAGCACATCCGTCAGGAACACAAACGTGATGTAACGGAAAATACGCACACGCCAGGCATGGTTACCACTGACCGCCTGGTAAATATCAAAGGCGGTACTGCGATGCTCGGACTCTTCAGCGCTGTGCCACAACCACATGGTTTGCAGGCGCGGCTCAGCACCTTCAAGCGCTTCAGGGTGGCGCAACATCCAGTCGGCAAAAATGGCGGTGAAGTGTTCCGTCGCTGCGGTGGCTGCTACCTGCATGCGCACGTCACGGTGGGCGTTGGCTTGAACCCGCTGCAAGGCACGACGCTCAATTTCATTGCTGTAACCCAGATTTTCCAAGTTGCGGTTAAACAAAAAATGAATTCGCCGATGGGTCGCCTCCTGTCCGATAAAACCTTGTACTTCTAGAGCGTACTTTTGCTGCTCGGAAGCGGGTAACGTTTTCAGGCCGTTGCGCACCGAATCAATAAAAAATTGCTCACCTGCCGGAAAGCTCATGGAGAGTGCGCTGAACAAGGCGGAGCGAAACGCGTCGCCACCATTCCAGCGGGCTGCAAAGGGCTCGGCCAAGTCAATGTGCAGGCGTCTGACGACAAGATCGGTCATGATTGGTTTCCAAAAAGACAATTTATGTTTTTCAGCACTTTGATCAGACCCGTTCGCGCAGTGCACGCCGCAGAATCTTTCCAACGTTACTTTTCGGCAATTCCGCCAGAAATACAATTTCACGCGGTATTTTGTAGGCAGCAAGATTTTCACGGCAGTGCTGCATGAGATCTTCTTCGCTCAAGTGTGGTGTTTTTTTGACCACATACATCTGGACCGACTCACCTGAGTTTTTATTTGGCTTGCCGACGGCTGCAACCTCCAGCACGCCGGGGTGAAGCATCACAACCTCTTCAATCTCGTTCGGATAGACATTGAAACCTGATACCAGAATCATGTCTTTCAGGCGGTCGACCAGTTTCAGGAAACCATTGGCGTCCATCAGCGCGACATCGCCGGTGCGCAAAAAACCATCCGTCGTCATGACGGCGGCGGTTTCAAGGGGCCGCTGCCAGTAGCCCTGCATCACCTGCGGGCCACGCACGCACAACTCGCCAGCTTCACCCAGAGGCAATTGCTGTCCATCTGCGTTGCGAATCGACACCTCGGTGGACGGCAGAGGCAAACCAATGCTGCCATTGAAGGCTTTCAGGTCCAGCGGATTGACGCTGACGGTGGGTGAGCATTCCGTCAGACCATAACCCTCTACCAGCGGGGTATGGGTGATCTGCTGCCAGCGCTCGGCCACTGACCGCTGCACTGCAGCACCACCGCCGATGGCAAACCGCAGGTGGCTGAAATCTATTTTTGCAAAGTCGGGGTTGTTGACGAGACCGTTGAACAGCGTATTCACGGCAGGCAGTGACACAAAGCGGTAGCGACCCAGCACTTTGACAAATGCCGGAATGTTGCGCGGGTCGGCCACCAGCACATTGGTGCCGCCCATGCCGACAAAGCCCAGGCACGAACCCAGAGCGAAGATGTGGTAAAGCGGAATGGCAGTGATGCTGATCAGGGTTTCGTTTTTATCCAGGTAGGGGTCGCACCAGACCTGGCCCTGTTTGGCATTGGCAAGGATGTTGAGATGCGTCAGCATGGCGCCTTTGGACACCCCGGTGGTGCCGCCGGTGTACTGCAAAAATGCCAGGTCGTTGGGCTGGATGCTAACCGGCGTGAAAGCTGCCAACGCGCCTCGGGCTAGCATTTCCCTGTACGCCACGCTGCTCGGCAGGCTGTGAGCAGGGACCATTTTTTTAACCTTGCGTACCAAAAAGTTACCCAGCACCCGTTGGGGCCATGGCAGCATGTCGGCCAAGCCTGTGATCACAACATGGTTGATGGCGGTGTTGCTGATGACCTTGGCCAGCGTGTGCGCAAACATGTCAACGATGACT
>JBBAPP010000003.1:0-48219 GCA_040400775.1 Polaromonas sp.
CTCTAGCACGACAAGGCGAAGCAACAACGACACGGATGATTTAGAAATGGAATAAGGGATGCACCTTGCGCAACTCGGGCGGTGCCAGCATGGTTTTTTTGTCGCGCTGGTAGCGCTTGATCTCGTACGGCACGCCCAGTTCTTCCAGCAGCCACAGCACGCGTTGCGAGCGGGAATTGTTCAGGTGCTAGACAACAAGCATGGCGGCATCCCTTCCAAGGTAAAACGCCATTGCGCAGGTTGGCAGCAGGATGCTGCAGCTCAGCCTAAAATAAGTTGGTGATTACACAACTTACTGATTCCATCCTCAATGCTGACCTGCATTGCCACTCGGTCGTGTCTGATGGCACCTTAACTCCAGAAATTTTGGCACAACGCGCCAAGACCAACGGCGTCGAGCTCTGGGCACTGACAGACCATGACGAGATTGGCGGCCAGCACCGTGCAGCAGCAGCTGCCAAAGCGCAAGGGCTGAAATACCTCACGGGGACTGAAATATCGGTCACTTTTGCAGGTGAAACCGTTCACATCGTCGGCTTGGGGTTTGACCCGGACGATGCTGACATGCTGCAAGGTTTGAAGGCTACGCGCGGCGGACGTGAGCAACGCGCTATGGAAATGTCTGATGGCTTGGCCAAAGTCGGCATCAAGGGTGCGTATGCAGGCGCATTGAAATTTGTCGGTAATCCTGAACTTATTTCACGCACCCACTTTGCCCGCTTTTTGGTTGAAAGCGGCGTCTGCAGCGAAACCAATGAGGTGTTTCGCAAATACCTGACGGAAGGCAAACCCGGCTACGTACCGCACCGCTGGGCAGCGCTCAAAGATGCGGTGCGCTGGATCACCGATGCCAAAGGCTTGGCCATCATCGCGCATCCAGCGCGCTACAAGTTCACACCCAATGAAGAGTACGCGCTGTTTACCGAATTCAAAGCCCACGGCGGGCGCGGCGTAGAGGTGGTCACGGGCAGCCACACCGCAGCTGAATATGTGAAGTACGCCGACACGGCCAAAGAGTTTGGCCTCGCTGCGTCGCGTGGCAGCGACTTTCATAGCCCTGAAGAAAGCCGTACCGACTTGGGTGCACTGCCCTTTTTGCCTGGTGAATTAACCCCTGTTTGGGAATTGCTGGCGGACCGCATTCAGTGAGTAGCTCTTTCAGTAAGCGGCACGCTAAGCTGGCCAGTACCACGCTGGCAGGCATTGGCTTGGCACTGCTTGCCATGGCGTGTTTTGCTACGCTTGACACGCTGACCAAATACGTCAGTGCCAGCGTGCCGGTGTTCATGGCGATCTGGTTTCGTTACACCGTCCAGGCGGTTTTAACCACAGCCGTGGTGTTGCCAATGCGTGGCAAACGGATTTTTTACACCGCGCACCCTAAATTTCAAATTTTGCGTGGCGTGTTGTTGGTCAGCACCAGCATGCTGGCTTTTTTGAGCCTGAAATTTATGCCGGTTGGCGAATTTACCGCTGTGGTGATGATTGCGCCGTTGATCATCACGCTGCTGGCTTGCACGCTGCTGGGCGAGAAGGTATCACCCTTGCGCTGGGCGTTGGTGGCGGGTGGTTTTGCTGGCACGTTGATGATCATTCGGCCTGGCCAAGAAGTCTTTCAATGGCACACACTGCTGCCGGTTGCGTTGGCTTTTTTGATGGCTTGGTTTCAAACCCTAACCAGCCAGCTGGCCAAAACCGAAGACCCCGCCACCATGCACCTGTACACCGGCTGGGTAGGTGCCTTGGTGGCTGCGCTGGGTTTGCCGTTTGTGTGGCAAAGCCTGCCTTCATTTGATCTATGGGGCTTGATGGCCTTGGTTGGGGTGCTGGGGGCGGTCGGCCACTTTTTGTTGATCCTTGCCTACCAGCGTGCGCCAGCGGCTACCGTGACGCCGTACCTGTACACGCAAATCGGCTTTGCCATGCTAGGTGGCTGGGTGGTTTTTGCGCATGTTCCGGATAGGTTTTCAATACTCGGCATGGGTTTGATTGCTGTTTGCGGTGCCGTCGGTGCATGGCTGGTGGTACGAGAAGGCAAGATGCTGATCGAACCTGCTGAAGGATAGAGTCAGATATGGCACAGTTTTTTCAAGTCCACCCTGACAACCCGCAACCCCGCCTGCTCAAGCAAACCGTGGCGCTGCTAGAGCGCGGCGGTATTGCAGCCGTGCCGACTGATTCAAGCTACGCGCTGGTCTGCCACTTAGACGACAAAGTCGCAGCCGACGCCTTGCGGCGCATCCGCGGGGTAGACGAAAAGCACCACCTGGCGCTGCTGTGCCGCGACTTGTCAGAACTTAGCACATATGCGCGGGTCGACAACCAGCAGTTTCGTTTTCTCAAAGCAGCCACGCCGGGGCCCTACACTTTTATTTTGGAGGCCAGCAAAGAAGTGCCGCGTCGCCTGAGCCACCCTGCACGCAAAACCATTGGCCTGCGCGTACCGGCGCATAAAACCTTGCAAGCGCTGCTGGAGCTGCTCGGCGCGCCGCTGTTGGCCACCACCATGATTGCCAAGGGCGCAACAGAGCCCCTAAACGATGCCAACGAGATACGTGACTTGATGCAGCATGAACTGGCGGCGGTGGTAGATGCTGGTGCTTGCCATCAAGAACCAACCACCGTGATAGACCTGACCACCATGGCGGACGGTGGCGAGCCGGTGGTGCTGCGCATGGGGCGAGGTGATGTGGCCGTGCTGGGCCTGCCGGTCGGGCTGAAGCCCCTGAGATAATCGCGCATGGACATTGCAAATATCATTCAAACCGTTGCCATTTACGCCTTGCCGGTGCTGTTTGCCATCACGCTCCACGAGGCAGCACACGGCTATGTGGCGCGTTATTTTGGCGATGACACGGCTTGGGTGTTGGGCAGAGTCACGCTGAATCCACTCAAACACATTGACCCTGTCGGCACTGTTTTGATGCCCGCCTTGATGTACCTGACAACCTTTGCCATCCCCGGTGGGCCGTTTATTTTGGGTTATGCCAAGCCTGTCCCAGTGCGCTTTGGCAACCTGCGCAACCCCAAGCGTGACATGATATGGGTGGCGCTGGCTGGCCCGGGGATTAACTTTATTCAAGCCTTGTTTTGGGCTGTGATGCTGGTGGTGTTGGTCAATACAGCCATGGCCGATGACTTTTTTATGCACATGGCCAAAGCCGGTGTGGTGGTTAATCTGGCGTTGGCTGTGCTCAACTTATTCCCGTTGCCGCCGCTGGATGGTGGCCGTGTCGCTGTCGGCCTGCTGCCGTGGCGCTACGGTCAATACTTGGCGCGTGTTGAGCCGTTTGGTTTTTTCATCGTGCTCGGTTTGATTGTTTTCAAAGTTTTTGGCCCACTCTGGATGGAGCCGATGATGACGCAGTCATACCGACTGCTGAACCTCCTCATCACGCCGCTGGCCATGCTGCTCCGATAAATTTTTGCTTTTATACCATCCATGCAACCGTTACCCCCACAGCGCTATTTAACTGGTATCACCACATCCGGAACGCCCCACTTGGGCAACTATGTGGGTTCGATTCGTCCGTCGGTGGCGGCCAGCAAGGGCGCCAATGCCGAGAGTTTTTATTTTTTGGCAGACTATCACGCGCTGATCAAAACGGACGACCCAGCGCGCATCCAGCAATCGACGCTGGAGATTGCTGCTAGCTGGTTAGCCGCAGGACTAGATCCCAATCGGGTTACTTTTTACCGCCAGTCAGACATTCCGCAAATCCCTGAACTGACCTGGTTTTTAACCTGTATTTTGGGCAAAGGCGTGCTCAACCGCGCGCATGCCTACAAGGCGCAAATTGATAAAAACACCGCTGCGGGTGTAGATGCTGATGCCGACGTAACGGCTGGGCTTTTTATGTACCCGGTGCTGATGGGGGCTGATATTTTGATGTTTAAAGCACATAAAGTGCCGGTAGGCCGCGACCAGATTCAGCACATTGAAATGGCACGCGACATGGCCAAAGGGTTTAACCACATGTATGGCGACTTGCTGGTACTGCCTGAGGCGCTGATTGAAGAATCAGTGGCCACCCTGCCGGGGCTGGACGGTCGAAAAATGAGTAAGAGCTACGACAACACCATTGCGCTGTTTTCATCCCGTGAGCAATTGAAAAAACTCATCGCAGGCATCGTGACTGACTCTAACGCGCCAGGCCTTGCCAAGCAAACCGAAGGCTCGGCGCTGTTCCAGATGTACCAGGCATTTGCCAGCTTTGACGAGACCGCCGCCATGCGGCGTGCTTTTGCCGATGGCGTTGCCTGGGGTGATGCAAAACAAATGCTGTTCGAACGGATTGATCGAGACATCGCTCCCATGCGTGAGGCATACCAAGCCTTGATGGCCGCCCCGGAGAAGATTGAAGAAATTTTGCAGGCAGGTGCGCAAAAAGCGACTGCTTTGTCTGGCCCACTGATGCGCGAGTTACGCCATGCGGTGGGCTTGCGCAAACTTGTTTCAAGTACACCCTTGATATCAAGCAAGCCAAAGGCTGCAAAAGTAAGCCTGCCAAGCTTTAAACAGTACCGCGAAGCCGACGGTCAGTTTTATTTCAAATTTTTAGCTGCCGATGGCAAGCTGCTTTTGCAAAGCCATGGATTTGTAACACCTCGAGAAGCCGCCACAACAATCGCCACCTTGCACCAACAAGGCGTTGCTGGCTTGCCCGCATTACAAAACAAACTGCAAACCTTGGCCGATGTCGCCATCAGTGAGGTCGAAGCGGCTCTTTTATGCATGGCTGACAACTTAAAAACCAACGGGTAAAAATTAATTAGAAAATCAAGTCGTGCTCAGCGAATATTTAAATCATCAAATAAAAGACAAAATACTATTTATTCAATAAAATTATTTAAATTCGCGCCCTTCAGTTAAAGTTATGTTGATTTAGTTATTACTTTTTTAACCTTCAGTACTGATTCCATGTGCATTTTTGTTGTTGATGACCACCCCTTGATGCGCGAAGCTATTGGGATGCTCATACGCCGGTTGAGCCCAAGTACACCCGTGATTGAGCTGGACAGAATTGCTCTCGTGGCGCCGGCTGTAGAACAGCACGGAAAACCCAGCCTGATGTGTCTGGATTTAAAGTTGCCAGACGCTCACGGCGTCTCAGGCATTCGGGAGCTAAAGCTCCGCTACCCTGACATACCGATGGTGGTCATAACAGCTCTTTCTGCTGGCGACTATAAAGATCTCGCCATCGAAGCAGGCGCACATGCCTTCATCGAAAAATCAGCTAACGCAACAGAAATAAGCAATCTACTGCGCTTGTTTTTAACTACCGAGTTGCCTCAGGAAGCAACGATCCCACTTGAAAAGCTGTCCAAGCGCCAAAAGCAATTATTGATTCTGCTAGACAAGGGGCAAAGCAATCGGGACATTGCTGAAACCTTGCAAATCAGCGAGCACACCGTGAAGGTTCATCTGTGGCGCTTGTTCCGCAGGCTCAACGTCAAAAGTCGCTCACAGGCCAGCCATTTGGCGCGTACCCAGGGTTTACTCTGAAGCAAAAATCAGCTCTGAAAAAAGCCTGTGCTTTATAAAGCAGCCGACTGTGTGTCTCATGCCGGCCAAAAGTGCCGTAGCAGGCGCGGCATGTCAGTGCTGCGACAGTCAACGCGGCGGCTTTCTCATGAAGAGGCGTCTGTGTCAGGGTAAAAACGCGGCTTGCGTTTCTGCTGGAAGGCCTGGATGCCTTCGCGAAACGAGGGCCCATCGAGCAAATCCCGCTGCCGCCGCCGTTCATAGTCCATTTGCGCCGCCAAGTCGCAGGTCTGAGCCGCATGGTATGCGTGACGAACTTCACGGCAAATACCCGGCGGCGCATCAGCCAGCCGGACAGCTAAAGCCAGCGCCTCCCGCTGTAGTTCGCCTGACGGGACACTGCGCCAAATCATGCCCCATTGCACCGCATCGGCGGCACTGATACGGTCACCCAGCAATGTGACAGCCTGAGCCCGAGCCCAGCCCAGCAGGCGGGGCAGTTTCCAGGTCGCCCCCAGGTCGGGCACCAGCCCTAGCTTGGGCGCAAAGGTGAGGACAAACGAGGCGTCTTCGGCAGCCAGCACAATGTCGGCGGCCAAAGCAATGCTGACCCCAGCACCGGCACACACTCCGTTGACCGCCGCGATGCTCGGAATCGGCAGGTCGTGCAGGGCCTGGATCACCGGGTTGAAATACACCTCCATCAGATGCGACTGACGCACACCAAAGGACTCATCGGGCAGGCCAGGCACACCAGATTCGTCAAGTTGCCATCCGGCACAGAACGCACGTCCGGCACCGGTGATGAGCAACGCGCGGGACTTGTCGTCGTGCGCCAGCGCGCGCAACTCTCCTAGCAGCTGCTTGATGGTGTCGAGACTCAGGCTGTTCAGCGAGGTCGGCCGGTCCAGCGTCAGTACCAACACCGGGCCTTCGCGCGCCAAACTGATACCGGCTTCTGGAGGGAGATTTTCGATAGTCATCGTGCCCCCACCGCAGACGGTGGGCGACCCAGCGAAAAGCCAGCATCCACCACCACCAGCTGTCCGGTCATCATGCAGTCCATGTCGAGCAGCCAGGCGATGGTGCTGGCAATTTGCTGCGGTGTGCAAACTGCCCCCAACAGGGCCGTTTCTGCAAACTGTTTTTTGACCTGTTCATAGGCTACATCGCCCAAACCATCGCGCATCCAGCGGCCTTCTATCATGCCGGGCAACACCGCATTGACCCGGATACCAGGCGCCAGGGTACGCGCCAGACCAAGCGTTAGCGCATTCAGCGCAGCCTTGGATAAAACATATGGAAACGAACTGCCGCTGCCAGTTTGGCCAGCGATAGAAGAGACATTCACGATCGCACTGCCGGCACCCATATGTTTAGCTGCAGCCCGAGACATCTGAAACGGGCCGACCGCGTTGATGCCGAAGATGTTCTGAAAATCCTCCGCCTGCACGCCGTCGAGATGGGACATCGGAACAAATTTTGTTGCCGCCGCACTGTTGACCAGTGCATCGAGCCGCCCCCAGCGCGTGATGGCTTGCTGCACCAGAGCCAGGCAATCAGAGTCAACCGCCACGTTGCCCTGCACGGCCAGCGCGTCTACACCCAGCGCCTGGCATTCGCGAACCACCGCATGCGCCATCTCAGCGCCGCTACGGTAGTTAACCAAAATACGGTATCCCCGCTGCGCCAGCAGCCGGGCGGTAGCGGCGCCGACACCGCTGGAGCCGCCCGTGACGATGGCGACCTTGTGTTGCTGTTCCTGGGACATAGTGTGATTACCTTTCAATGGATGGATCGCTCATGGCACGATCACAAGTCTGCTGCTTACTTTGCATTGCATCAGCGCATGCAGGGCCTGCGCGTTCTGCGCTGGGGTGTGGCGTGAATTCAAATCAATTGGCATCTGATGCACTGAACCAATTCAGGCGCTCTTGAAGTACTGCCTGACCACGGACTCGGCGACACAGGCCGGTTTGTCCAAGCCGTCGATTTCTATCGTCACCTTGAACGTCAGCTGTATGCCACCACTGAGGTCTTCCAGCTTGGCAAGTATGAAGCGCCCGCGAACCTGGCTGTTGACCCGCACCGGTTGCGTGAAGCGCACCTTGTTCAGGCCATAGTTAATGCCCATCTCGCAGAACGGCAGTGACAAATGGGCTTCGTAGAATTTTCCCAACAGCGATAGGGTCAGAAAACCATGCGCAATGGTGCAGCCAAATGGCGATGACTTGGCCGCCCGTTCGCTGTCCACATGGATCCACTGGAAGTCACCGGTGGCTTGTGCAAACTGGTCAATACGCTCTTGGGTAATCGTCACCCAGTCGGTCAGGAACACCTCTTGACCAACGCGGCTGCGGACGTCATCGAGAGTATTCAAGGGGGTGGCTGTCGATGTCATGGTTTTCCTTGCAGGGCGGCCAATTCAGCGAGCAGATCTGCGCGCATGGCCTGTTTTTGAAGTTTTCCGTTGGCGTTGCGCGGCAGAGGTGTCAGGCTGAGCGTGAAGCTTTCGGGAACCTTGTAATCCGACAGGCGAACTTTGCAGAAGGCCTGCAGTTCTGTGGCCGTGGCAGCAGCGCTTTTCAGTGCGACGAATGCGTGCACACGCTCCCCCAGAACCGGACAGGGCTTGGACACGACGGCGCACTCCTGCACCGCAGGGTGCTCATACAGCGCGTTCTCTACCTCGATGGTGTAGATTTTGTAGCCCCCGCGGTTGATCATGTCCTTCATGCGGTCCACCACCTTGACATAGCCCTGCACGTCCATTGAGCCAATGTCGCCAGAATGCCAGTAGCCAGCCGTAAAACTGGCCGCTGAGCCCAGCGGGTTGTCCCAATAGCCGCGTACCGTCATCGGCCCGCGAATCCAGATCTCACCCAACTGGTCTGGCGCTAATTCACGGCCCGCAGCGTCCATGATGCGTATGTCGGCACAGACCAGCGCCGTTCCCACGGTGTCGTTGTGCGCAGCAGTCTGGCCTGGCGGCATCAAGGTGGACGGCGACGTGGTTTCGGTGGAGCCGTAACAATTCATCAGCATCAGCGATGGAACGGCTTTGGCCAGTGTCGTGATGGTCGCTACGGGCATCGGTGCCCCGCCATAGGCGCCGACACGCCAACGCGATAAATCGTAGCCGCTGAAATGTGGGTGCAAGAGACACAGGTTGTACATGGCTGGCACCATCAATGAATACGTCATGCCTTCACGTGCCGCCAGCACCAGAAAATCCTCCGCTTTGAACGCCGGCATGATGACCAGCTTGCCAGCACAGCGCACCATGGTCGTGATGAGCGCCACCAAACCTGTGACATGGCTGAGCGGCACAGCCGCCACTGAACAGTCGCTAACGCCCAATCCCATCGCGATCTGGTAATGCATGGAAGAGTGCACGATACCCAGGTGCGTCAACATTGCGCCCTTGGGTCTGCCAGTCGTACCCGAGGTGTACATGATGACAGCCGTGTCTTCTTCTTTCAGCGCGGCAGGTGCTGGCGCAGCGAGGTCTGCCAGCAGCATTGCAAAGGGTTCGGAACCGGCGCACATACCGATCGCCACACGCAGGCGTAAATTTGGTAGCGCAGCGGCAGTCGGCAGCAGCGCCGCCAGCTCTGGCTCATGCACCACCAACTTGGCACCGCAATGTTCCAGCATGTAGGCCAGTCCAGGCGCCTGTTCACGGGTGCTCATGGGCACCGTGATTGCGCCCAGGCGCGCTGCGGCGAACAGCATCAACACAAACTCGATACGGTTGCCAAGCAGCAAGGCAATGCGGTCGCCTTGACCGATGCCGCGCTTGGCCAGCCCGGCAGCCAGTTGTCCCGACACGCTTGACAGCTGGCGATAGTTCATGCGCTGGTCACCGCATACCAGCGCTTCTCCGTCAGGGTTGCGCTGTACGGCCTGGTAAAGCATCTCCATCAGGCTTGCCGGGCGCTCGGAAAAACAGCGCACCACCCGGTCACCGTAATGCGCCTCGTCGCGCGTTTCGGGCCAAAGATCACCCCATGGATTCATAGCGTCGCCTCCATGACAGACACCCGGACGTCGCCGTCCATAAATTCGGCAGCACGCCGCGCAAATGCCAGCGCCAGCGACCCCACCTCGGCGGCGTTGTCGCCCACCGCGTTACCGCTGGCAGCGCGCGCTGCGATGCCCTGAAAAATCACCGCCATACGAAACAGTGCGAAAGCAAAATGAAAGGCTGTCACGCCGTCATGTCGGCCGCTGGATTGGTAATAGTGACGCAGGTATTCGGCCTCTGACGGGATACCCAGCGCCGGCAAGTCGAGCCCGCGAATGCCGCCGTACTCGGACGGCAGCGTGCGCCAGGCCATGCAGTTGAACGCCACATCGGCGAGCGGATGCCCCAGCGTGGAGAGCTCCCAGTCGAGCACCGCGATCACATGTGGCTGAGTCGGGTGGAACATCAGGTTACCAAGTCGAAAGTCGCCATGGCTGATGCTGGTCTCGGTCTCGTCTGGCAGGTTGCTGCGTAACCAGGGCATGAGCCGGTCGATATCCTTGTTCTCGGCACTTTTGGACATCTCCCACTGCTTGCTCCAGCGAGCGATCTGGCGCGAAAAATAACCGCCTTGACGCCCGTAGTCTGACAAACCGAGCACCCGCCAATCGACCTGGTGAAGACGCGCCATGGTTTGTGCCATCGCCAGATAAATCGCCCTGCGCTCGTCAGGTTCCATACCGGGCAGATCAGAGTTCGCAAAGACCCGTCCCTCTAGCCTTTCCATCAGGTAAAAAGGCGTGCCGAGCAAGTCCCGGTCTTCGTGATACAAAATTAACTTCGGCACGGGCAGGTCGCTTGCTGCAAGCGCCTGCATGACCCGGTACTCCCTGTCGATCGCGTGGGCCGAAGGCAACAGAGTCGACGCCGGCTGTTTGCGCAACACCATCTCACGGTTCTCGAAAATTACAAAATACGTCGGGTTGGACTGCCCGCCGCCAATACGTTCAAGTCGCATGGCACCACGCAGATCCGGTAATTCACCGCGCAGCCAGCTTTCCAGCCGTTTTTCATCAACATCCATTATTTCCACCAAGGGTAAAAGTCCGGCATGCTGGACGCATGCTGGGTGAACTGCGGGTCGCGTTTTTCCAGAAAGGCAGCGACACCCTCCTTACCGTCTGCCAAGCTGCTGTAGAACACACCCAGCGACTCGAGCTTGTGCGCCTGCAAGGGGTGCGGCTCTGCCGAATTGCGGTAAAACATTTGCCGTATCAGCGCCACCGACACCGGCGAGCGCCGGTCACTGATTTGGCGCGCGATACGCTTTGCCTCGGCCAACAATTGCTCAGGCGCCACAACCTGGCTGACCAGACCACTGGCGAGCGCCTCTGGCGCATTGATCAGCTCACAACTGTAGGCCCACTGTAGCGCCTTGGGCAGGCCAACCACACGCGGCAAAAACCAGCTCGAACAGCCGTCCGGAACGATTCCGAGTTTGCCAAACACAAAACCAAAACGGGCTGTATCGGATGCGATGCGGATATCCATCGCCAGTGTCAGCGTAGCGCCTACGCCGATTGCAGCGCCATTGATCGCCGCAATCACCGGTTTCTTGCATTCGAAGATCGCCAATGCCACGCGCCCGCCGGTATCGCGCACGCCATGGATGATGGCCGGATCGTCGAGTCGCTGGTCTAAATCGCGCAGCGTTGGTTGCAGCGACTCGTCCAGTCCAAATACATTTGCGCCGTTACCAGCAGTAGCCAGATCCATGCCGGCGCAAAATGCGCGTCCGCTACCAGTGACAATGATCGCGCGGACCGCATCGTCTTCGCTGGCGCGATTAAAAGCATCAATTAACTCAGCCGCCATTTCAACCGTGAAGGCGTTCAGCTGGTCGGGGCGATTCAAGCTAAGCGTCAAGATGCCCTCTTGCACCTGGCAGTCTATGGTTTGGTAGTGCACGAAAACTCCTCCTCTAAGGCTGCCATTGCGGCACAATTTGTCTGGTTGTTCCAGTCGATCCGATTACTCGCATTCAAGGCTTGGATCCGCTTCATTTTTAATCGCCAAGCGACAGTTGCCGCAGCATGCCTGCACGCTGCCGTGCGGCTGACAACATGAAATCCCATTCATTGCCAGCAGTCACGAAACGCACGCCCATACGCACCATTTTTTGCATCACATCGGGTGCATTGGCCAGGCCACCCGCTCCGGCAAACTTGCCATGTTTGCGGCAGGCGCTTATCACGCGACTGAAACAGTGCGCTAGCGCAGGGTCGCTGAAGCGTCCAGGAATCGCCATGGCCTCACACAGGTCGGTAGCCCCAATGTGGACGATATCCACACCCGGCACGGCGGCGATTTCGTCCGCCCGCTCTATCGCCTCGGGCGTTTCGAGCATGACGATCACCATGCTGGTGTCGTTCAGAACCTGGCGAACCACATCGGCTGGCCATGACTGAAAGCCCAGATGCGGCCAACTGCCGGCGACCGAGCGCTCGCCCAGTGGCGCAAATTTGCAGGCCCGCACGATAGCCCGCGCTTCTTCGGCTGAGCCGACATGCGGCGCCACGATGCCCAGCGCACCCGCGTCGAGCATGCGGTTCGCGTAATAAGCGTCGTGGCTGGCGATGCGCACCAATGGCGTGATACCAACATGCAGCGCCGTGACGCAGATCTGCGCCGCCGCGGCTTCGGGTATGACCGAATGCTCCAGGTCTATAGTGATCGCGTCGAAGCCGCAACTGCTGGCCGCCACCGCGATGTCGACGCTGTGCACCTGTTTGACGATCATGGCCAGCCCAAGCCGGCCGGCCTTGAGGGTTTCAGCCAGCGGGTTGCGCAAGCTGGGGCCAGATGGGTTGTGCAGGTTCATGCTGTTCACGCGCCCACCAAGGGCGAGCCCGCTGAAATAATCACGTCGGCTGGTGCGATCGACTCGCCGCGCACAAACCGCATGATGTTGCCCAGTGTGTGCCGCGCCACGTTGTCGATGTTGTCGAAAACGCCGCCGCCTGCGTGCGGCGTAATAACGACCTGGTCCAGCGTCAGCAGCGGGTTGTTGCGTGCCGGGGGTTCGGAATCGAAAGTGTCTAGCCCGGCACCACGCAACTTGCCAGTGACCAACGCATCGAACAGCGCTTGCTCATCGACCAAGCCACCGCGTGCGGTGTTTATCAGCACCGCGCCGTCCTTCATGGTAGCGATAGTGGCCGCGTTGATGATCTTCGCGGTCTGGCTGTTGAGCGGCGTATGCAGGCTCACGATATCGCTTTGCGCCAACAATTTGGGCAAGTCGACATAGCGCGCCCCGAGCAGCTGTTCGGTCTGCGCATCAGCGCGTACGGCATCGAAGTAGATCACCTCGGCATCAAAGCCGCGCAGTCGGCGCGCCAGCATGCGGCCGATATTGCCGAAACCGACCAGACCGACGGTTTTGCCAGTAATCTGAAAACAGGTTTCGCGCATCGCCGAGGTCGGCCAGCCGCCCTCACGCACCACGCGGTTGACATAAGGCAAGCGACGATAGACCCCGAGGATCAGCGCGATTGCGAGTTCAGCCACCGGAGCGGCGTTGGAGCCGGCGGCGATCATCAATGGAATACCCCGGCGTCGGGCCGCCGCCACGTCGATGCTGTCGCAGCCAATACCCCATTTCTGGATCATGCGCAGCGCTTTGGCGTGTTGCAACATGGCTTCGTCAATGGCTGCAAAACCGGGCAACATGACTACCGCATGCTCGATCAGCGCCATTTGCTCCGCCCGCTCGTACGAGTTGGCGAAACGCAATTCAAGCTCCGGTGGCGCCGCGTTTTGTACAACCGCACGTACCGCCGGTGTCCATACATCCATACAGGCAACAACATATTTCATGGGCGTTTTCCGTTGTCGGCCAAGCCCGGTGGGGCGACGAGATCACAATCAAGTTGATCGGCGAGATCGAAAATCCGGCGTAGCACATCCGGGCTGCCATGCGCTGTTTGGGCCGCGCGCGCCAAGGCATCGACCACGGCTTGCAGGCTGCGTCGCGGCACCACCACAAGCCCTTCGGCGCTGGCCGAAATAACGTCCCCAGGGTGCACGATGACACCGCCGCAACAGACTGGCACGTTGACTTCGCACGGCCCAGCCTTGGGGCCAGAATATGGCGCCACAGCGGTGGCGTAAATCGGGAAGCCTGCGTCTTGGGCCTCAGCGACATCGCGATAGGCACCGTTGACGATCAAGCCGGCGAGTCCGCGCGTATCACGCGCGTATTGCAGCAACTGGAAACCGCCCAGGCACCATTCGCCAAACCCCTGCGCATCTACCACCAGCACGTCGCCCACCTTCACCAGCGTCAATGCCTTGACCAGACCCAGATTGTCCCCGGGCGGGCACTTGGCGGTTGTGACGACGCCGGCTACAGGCAGCGCCAACGGGCCCAGCGCTCGAATGCTGGCGTCCATCGTGTACATGCGGCCAACAAGTTCGCTGAGCCGGGTGACATCCGTCCCCACCAACGCCTGCACCAGCGTAGCGTGGGGTCGCTCAAAATCGGTGCAGACCAACGAACGCACCACCACGCGGTTTGCCGCGTCAGGCGGCGGATTGCGCAATGGCCTATTCATGGCGATTTTGCAGGGCGGCGCATTTCGCCTGCCAATGCCGCACGGTAGCTAAGCGGATCCAGCTCGAGCGCGTAACGCGGGCTGTCGGGATACAGTCGAAGCATGGTTTTGCGCTCCTTGTGTATGACCCGCAACATGGCCTCAGGCGCGGGCAGGCTGCGCTCACCGGCTTCCAGCGCGGCCACCCACTGTGCCTGGTCGTCCATCATGCGGATGTTGCCGCCGCCGCTGACATTGAAGAATCCCATGAAGTACAAACCTGGCAGCCCCGGCCGTACCACCTGGTGGTAAAGCTCCAGCCAGCGGCCGCGCACCGGCGATGTTTCGGGATCCAGAAAAGGCAGGTGGACCTGATACCCGGTGGCCGCGATCATGGTGTCGAAGTGACGCACTGAACCGTCCGAAAAAGTCACCTCGTGGCCGCGCACCGAGGCCACACCCGGCATGGCCTTGATGCGATTCCAGATGAAGTGCCCTATCAGCAAGTGGTGCCCAGCGGGGTGGGTTCGCGTTTTCGGCGTTACGAAGCCCCACTGCTCCATGCGTCCGTGCGCCAGCCTGGCCACCAATTCGCGGACCCGGCGGCGGATCGCCCACGGGAGCCACGGCTTTTCAATCTTGCCCAACACGCGTGCAGTGGGTACTCCCAAGAACATGCGCGGCATGAGCAGGACGGGTGAACGCGCGGCCATGGTGGTTGAAGCGGTTAGGCTGCAGATATCAGCAGCGATGTCGCAGGCGCTGTTCCCCACACCCACCACCAGCACATTTTTTCCCTTGAACGGATCGGGTACGCGGTAGCGATGGGAGTGCAGGTAATCGCCGGCAAAGTCCTGCGCGAAGGGTGGGTGCAGCGGCACGCCCTGGTGGCCCGACGCCACCACCACCGCATCGAAAAACTGCGGCTCCGCGCCGTCTAACGTGACCATCCAGCCGCTGCCCGGTGGCCCTGCCACCGCGCGCACTGCGGTCACCGTGGAGCGAAAGCGGATGTGGGGCCGCAGCGCGAAACGATCAGCGTAGGCCTGCAGATACTCTGCCATCTGTACATGGTCAGGATACAGCGGCGCCGAGGCCGGGAACGGGAAGTCCTGGTAGGCCGTGACCTTGTTTTCAGAATTCACATGGAGCGACTGGTAAGCCGGGCTCAGGCCATTGTCATTTTCATAAACCCACAAGCCGCCGACCTTTGATCCAATCTCGAAAATCACCACCTGCAGTCCCTTGGCGAGCAGGTGTTTGGCGGCGCACAAGCCTGCCGCACCGGCACCGATGACGGCTACCGTACGTTTGGCTGCCAGGCTTGAATCGTTTGCCATGGAGTAGTCAGGTACGCTGGGTTACTGGAAGCCAGGCGCCGTCAGGCGGCGCTGATATCCAGGTCAAGCAGCAGCCAGATTGCCGATTTCTGCCAATGCAGACCTGGGCGCAGCGTGGCGTACACACCGCCGGCGAGCGCTTCGGGTGCGACATATTTCAGCGCCCGCAAGCCGGGGATTTCATAGCGTTGCACCGGTCCGGGTATCACCCGATTGAGCGCCGAGCGGGCGGCGTCCGCCGTCAGGACACGCGACAACAAGGCATAGGCTGCGTCGTCTCGCGCTACCAGCGTGAGATCGAGCATATTACCCTTGTCGCCGGCACGTCCAGTGGCTATCTCACCGACTCTCATGACTGACTCCATTCAATTTCTGGCTGCACCAGTTGGTGTGCAATAAAGCCGTCGAGTACTTCGATACGCGGACGACGTTCGCTGCGCACGCTGCAGCCACCAGCGGGTCCAGACAGGGTCAGCGCATAGATTTCATCTTCGATCACCTGCGCCATGTCAAGGTCGACGCAGCGCGCGGATACATGCACCCGCAGCTCGGCTGGCGGCGCGCACGACGGCAACGTGCCGGCGCGCAGGATGGAGTCGATGCCCACCAGGTCAATGGCGATGTCTTCATCGCGCCAGTCGGACAGGCGCAGGCGCAAGGTTTCCGCTGCGCGTTGCGCCCGTGCCATCGCAGCGGTGCCGGCAAAACCGATTTCACAGTCCGCGATGAAACCCGGTAACTCCAGGAAACCAGCCACCTTCAGCGTGGGTGGCGGGCCGAGCGAGCGAGCGCCCGACATGCGGACCCGGTTGTGCCCGATCTGCTCGAAACGGATGCCGGTGAAATCGAGTACCAGGTCAGGCGTGGCATACCGCGAGGGGTCGTGCACTTCGTAGAACAGTTGCAGCGTACAGGTATCCGCGTTGAGCAGACCAGGCGCACCGTCCAGCAGCGCAATCTCGGCCGTGCCGTCGGCGTAGATATTCGCCAGCGGATAACCGAGTTGCGCGTAGTCGGCAGCTGGCAGCAGGCCGTGTCCGATCGGATCGTAGTTACCGCCGCTCAGCTGTCCGCCGCATTCCAGCAGATGGCCCACCGCAATGGCGCCGGCCAGGGCTTGCGAGCCCGGATTCAAATGGTGCAACGCCGCCGCAGCGAATAGCGCGGAGTCAGCCACGCGCCCGGTAACCACTACGTCGGCACCATTGTCAAGCGCGTCGGCCAGTGCACCGCTACCAAGGTAGGCATGGGCACCGAGCAACTTGCCTTTGATCGGCTGCCGCCATGCGATCTGCTCGCGCAGATGCAGTACATCATCACCATGCACCGCCGCGACCCGCATCCCGTGACAACCTAACTCAGCCGCCAGTTGCACGATCGCAGCACCTGCTGCGCGCGGGTTGGCCGCGCCCAGATTGGACACAATCCGGCAGCGGTTGGCTGCGGCCACTGGTAACAGCGGCGTCAGGCGTCGGCGCAGCCGCGGGTCTGCGCCGGCCTGCGGATTATCGGCACGCGCCTTGAGCGCAGGCACCAACGTACGCTCGGCCAGACATTCCAGCACCACCGTGTCGACCTTGCCGGATGCGGCCAGCGCTACTGCCGGGTCTATGCGGTCACCAGCGAAACCCGCCCCGGCACCAATTCTGCAAATAATTCTGGTATCTGGTGCCATAGCCCTACAGACCCATATACGAACGCTGCACATCGGGGTCGCGCAGCAGGTCCTCACCGCGACCGGTCTTGAGAATCGCACCATGTTCGATCACGTAGCCGCGCTTGCTCAGGCGCAGCGCATTGCCCACATTCTGTTCGACCAGTAACACCGACAAACCCTTGCTGCGTACCAGCTCGCTGACCATCTCGAACACCTTGTCGACGACGATCGGCGCCAGACCCAAGGAGGGTTCATCAAGCATCAACAGCTTGGGCAGCGCCATCAAGGCCCGCGCAATCGCACACATCTGGCGCTCTCCACCCGAGAGGCGACCAGCAAGTTGTGCGCGGCGCTCTGCAAGGATTGGAAACAGCGTCATCACCTCATCCAGCGATTCGCGCAAGCGGGCTCGGGCGACGCTGTGGTAAGCCCCAAGCTCTATGTTTTCAAGCACTGTCATGAACGGGAACAGGCGGCCACCTTCGGGCACCATCACCAAGCCGCGTTCGGCGGCACTGTGCGCCGGCAGATGCGTGATGTCCTGGCCGTCAAAAGTCACATGCCCAGATTGGGCGCGTAAATGGCCGCCGATGGTCAACAGCAGCGTTGTCTTGCCCGCACCGTTGGCACCGACCACGGATACCAGCTCACCGCGTCCAACCTCTACTTTGATGCCATTCAGTACCGGTAATTCGCCATAACCCGAGAACAAATCCTCAACCAATAAAATTGAGCTCATAGCATCTCCAACTCGGCAACCTGGTGCCCATCGCCAAGATAGGCTTTGACGACTTCGGGTGAACTGAGAATCTGGTCGGCACTCCCTTCGGCAATCATCCGGCCCCGGTCGAGTACGACAACGCGTTCGGAAAAAGCGCGTACCACTTTCAAGTTGTGCTCGATGATCAAGAACGTCAAGCCTTCGGCATGCAAACTCTTGAGCAGCTCTATCGCCTGACCGACTTCACTCTGGTTGAGCCCGGCCATCACCTCGTCAAGCAACATGATTTCTGGCTCCAGCGCCAGCGCGCGGGCCACTTCAAGCCGACGTCGCTCACTCAGCGTCAGGTCTCCGGCGCGCCGGCGTGCATGCTGCACCAGCCCGACCTTTTGCAGCACTGCCATCGCCTTGTCACGCGCTGTTGACAGAGCGGGGTGGCGCATGAAGGCGCCGATCATCACATTTTCAAGCGCAGTCAAGGCAATCAACGGCTTGGCGATCTGGAATGTCCGCCCCATGCCAAGCCGGGCCCGATCGTGGGGCGCCAGTCGGTTAATTTGAACGCCACGCAAGCGTACCTCGCCTGAGGTCGGAGCCAGCTGGCCTGTGAGCAGGTTGAAAAATGTGGTTTTACCGGCACCGTTAGGGCCAATGATGCTCACGATCTCTCCCTTTTTGACCGACAGTGAAACATCGTCGACCGCCCGCAATCCCATAAAGTGTTTGCTCGCGCTGGAGACGGCAAGTAGTACATCACTCATTTTTTAGCCCCTCCCTTGCGCCGTAACCAAGCCAGAAAATCGCTGAATGCGCCGACCACCCCACGCTTCATGAACAGCGCAGCAAGAACCATTAGCAAGCCAAGGGTCGCCAGGTTCAGGCCTGGCATTGCGCTTGCAAGTTCAGCCCGCAGGAAATTCTCGAAAGGGATGATCAATATTGCTCCAAGCAGCGGGCCAGCCACTGTTCCTATGCCACCAATCAACGACAGTAGCGCGAACTTAACGCCCACCTCCTGCAAATTGAAAAGCGTCGGCGGATCGATAAAGCGCAGGTACATAACAAACAAGGTGCCGCCAACCGCTGTCAGACCGGCGCTCAGTGCCATACCTTGCAGCTTGACCGCCAGCACATTGATACCTGAAGCGCGCGCTGAGTCTTCATCCTCGCGCACCGCCAGCAGGTAGTAACCCAGCCGGCTCCGACGCAGCAGCACGGTGATACCGATGACGATGGCAACGAAGACGAACATCAGTACCGCGTATTGCCAACGCTCTTTGAAAATCATATTTGCTAAGCCGGCCTTGAACGGAATCAGGATGCCGCGCGGCCCACCGGTGAGCGAATCGAAATGGTTGGCAAGTACAAACGCCACTTCGTTGAAGGCCAAAGTAGCGATGGCAAAGAACGGACCACGCAGGCGAAAGGTCGGCCACGAAATCAGCACGGCGATCAGGGCCGCCACCAGCGCTGCCGGCACCATCGTCAGCCAGGGCGACAGGCCAAAGCTTACATACATGATCGCCGTCAAGTAGGCGCCAATGGCGAAGAACACCCCATGCCCCAGCGAAAACTGTCCGCCAAAGCCACCAATGATGTTCCACGATGCGGCCAGTCCGCCCATCAGGTAGGTAAACGCAATGATGTTGAGCCAGTGCGCATCATTGATCAACAGCACCAATGGCAGGAACGCCAACGCCATACCTGCCAAATATTTCAGCAACACCTGCTGACTGGATTCGACTCCAGAATCCACGCTCAGCGTGTCACCGGTCTCGCTGCGCTGGGGTTGGTCAATTTTGTTCACGGAATCCCACTTCTTCGGCGCCAACCTGACCCATCAGGCCGGACGGACGCACGATCAAAACCACAATGAAAATGATGAACCAGATCGCATTCTTCAACGCTGGATCAATGTAGTACCCGGCAAACGCTTCCACCACGCCGACGATCAGACCGCCAATGTACGTACCCCATACGCTACCCAGTCCACCCAGCACCACCACGGCGAACGCGGCGAGGATGAAGTTGCCGCCGACCGCAGGCGTGATCGAATAAATCGGTGTCAGCAATGCGCCAGCCATGCCGGTCAGCGCAGCACCGATACCGAACGTGATCAGAAACGTACGCTCGACGTTGATACCCATCACACGTGCCGCACGTTTATCCTGCGTTACCGCGCGGATTGATTTGCCTGCCATCGTGCGCGATAAGAACAGATGCAGACCGATGGTGATCAGCGTTACCGCGGCCAAGGTGACCAGCCGTGCCCCGCTGATCCGCATGTCACCAACTGTCAGCACACCAGCGCCGACCTGTCCACTGACGCTGAGCGCCTGGCCCTTCGATACCGCCAGCATAATGTTCTGGAACAGCATCAACAGGCCGAAGGTGGCAAAAATCTGCATATTGGATTCGTTGTGCAGGGGCTGGATCACCAGGCGCTGAATCAATACCCCCAACAGGCCGACCAGTGGCGCCACCAGCAGCACCGAAACATAAGGACTCATGCCGAACTGCGCATAGGCGAAGTAACTGCCGTACATCCCGAACATCACCAGTTCGCCCTGTGCGAAATTGACGATACGCACCACGCCGAAAATAAGGTTTAGGCCGATGCTTACCAGAGCGTAGATACCGCCCAGCAGCAGGCCGAACACCAGTACATTGAGAATTTGGTCCATCTTGGCTTTCGTCTTAGTCTTAGTCTTAGTTTTAGGTTGATTTGAGTACGTAACCCGTGCGAGGAAAATGCACGTGTACCGTGCCGGCTCGGTCATCGCTACGGCGCAAGCTGTAGGTGGTGGGCGTCGCGGCGATCAGATCACCTTCGGTGGTCTCGCGCCCAAAGCTTTCGGCGGCGACAGTCACGCGGCTACCCTGGGCGATACCATGTTCGTCCTGCCAGCCAGCAACCGGCAACCGGTTTTGACCGGAGATCGCCGGCTCTGAATTGGCCGCAATGGCTATGGCCTGCGCCGCGCTCATGGGCGTGCTGCCACCGTGGCCGATGGACTGCATGAGTTGCATCCATCCGGCGAGCGCCGGCGAATGACATGGAAGGGGCACTGGCGTGGGTTCACGGCCATGTGCCAGCCACAAGGCGTGGTAAGCACTGAAATCAGCGATACAGGGCTCAGCACCCATCAGATATGGCTGCGACATCAGCATAGCCGACAGGCGCTCCAAATAGGACTTGTAAGCGGCGCTGGCATCGGCTGGGCGTACCCACTCCACATCGAAACCCATCGCCCGGCGGTCCGCGAAAACTGCCGCCGGCAGCTCAGCCGAGGCCCCCCGGTTGTAGGTCACCGCCGCCCAGAAAAGGCTACTGTCGGCCCATTGCGCCACGATACGCGCCAATGCCTGGGTTGCTTGCGGATAAAGGCTGGGTGTCGGCTGTAGCTGTTCCAGTACGTCGCAGATCAGCGCTGTGTCGCAATAAATGTCGGCACCAATCTGGAGGAAAGGCGTGCGGCGATAACCGCCGGTCAGCGCCACCACATCCGGCTTTGGCAAGATGTTGGGGACAATCACCGACTTCCAGGCCAGCTGTTTGTATCCCAAAACCAGGCGCACTTTTTCCGAGAATGGCGAGGCTGCGAAGTGGTGCAGGATCAAGTCGGTCATGGAAGCGGCGCCGTCCAGGCTCAGGGACGCGCGAATGGCTTGAGCGTCACGCCGGGCAGCACGGCCGCCTTCGGGAAAACCGTCACCATCTTGCCGCCCTGCCACTGCGAGGTGACGAACTGCGCGCGAACGTTCTGGAAGTTCTTGTCGAACTTGGCACCAAAGCCCGAAGGATAGAGATTTTCTGGCTGATCCAGTTTGGCTGCGGCAGCTTGCACCTTGGCCATATCCACACTGCCCGCAGCCTTGACGGCCTCGGCCATGATCAGGAAACCTGAGTATGCAGCCATGCCCTGGGGCGCCACCGGATCGCTCTTGTACTTGGCGCGATAAGCTTCAAGGTAAGCCTTGTTGCCCGGGCCAAATGCCTCGCTGATGTCGTTACGCGGATAGCCCGTTACCAGCACACCTTCCAAGTAGGCACCGAGCGCCTGCAGCGTCTCCGGCGTGTCGCCGGTGCCGACGAACAGCACGGCGGCTGGCTTGAAACCCTGATCACGCATGGTGCGCAACAGCAGGTTGCCGTCAGGCACATAACCGGTCTGGATCAGCACGTCAGGATCGGCTTTTTTAGCGCGCAGCACTGCGTCGTTCAAGTCAATCGAGGCAGACGAGTGAGCGCCAACACCAACCACTTTGGCACCGAGGGCTTCAAGAATGCGCTTTTGACCCTGGGCGATCGAGGTCCCGTAGATCGACTCTTCATGCTCAAGCCAGATCTTCAGGTCTTTCACATCCTTTTTCAATGCGGGAGCTATGAGGTCGCGTACGGTCGCCGCAGACGTGTTGGCGAAAGCGTTGCCGTCGGGACCACTGCGGATGAAGTTGGGTAGCCCGCGGTCGGTCAGCGCCTGGGCTACCGCATTGGTCTCCCAGTAAAGTTTGTTGTAGCGCAAGGCGGCATCGCTGGCGGTCAGCGAGATGCCGCTGATATAGGTGCCGACAAACATGTCAACCTTCTCCTTGTTGACCAGTTGCTCGACCGTGGCGATACCCTGCTGCGCATTGGTCACATCGCCGCGGATCAGCTCGATCTTGCGTCCCAGAAGACCACCAGCGGCATTGATCCTGTCGGTGGCCAGTTCGTAGCCTCGCGTGACCTCGGTGCCGTAAAGTGCCATCGGACCGCTGTACGGATTAAGCGCGCCTATCTTGAGGCTTTGCTGCGCCCAAGCGCTATGCCCCAGCAACACCAGACCCGCTGCCAGACCGAAGCCTGTAATTTTTTTTAATATACCCATGTCTATCTCCTTGGTTAAAAGTTACGACCTACAAACTTGCTAACGCAGTGCAGGCGTCACACCTGCAGCGTTGGCTCTCACACTGAAATTATTTCCGGATCATGCACTTGCAATGCCCCCACCGCAAGTCCGACTGGCCAAAAGATTCCGCCAGCTGTCACGCCGCCGTCCACCGCAATATCGGTTCCCGTGACATACGAAGACTGTGGACTCAATAAAAAAAACATCACCTCTGCGATCTGGTCTGGCGCCGCCATACGCCCCATCGGCGTGATGCCCTGCAAGGCCTCAAATAGCCTGGCATTGTTTCGGATCATCTCGGTATCCACCACCCCGGGGCACACGCAATTCACACGCACGCCATGCGGGGCCAGCTCCATCGCAGCACTTTTCGTCAGCCCGCGCAAGGCCCACTTGCTGGTCGAGTAGGCCGCCGAGTAGTAGCCGGTTAATCCGACGGTCGATGAAATATTGACGATCGACGCGCCGGCGTGCATCAGCGGGGCCAGCGTATGGATGCCAAGAAAAGCACCTGTCAGGTTGATCCGCAAAACCAGCTCCCACTCCTCCAGCGACGCCTTGGTGACGGTGTTGCGCGGGCCGGTGATGCCAGCGTTATTGACCATGCCCATCAGAGGCCGCGCATCGGACTGAATCCGCGCTGCAACCGACGTCCAGGCTTCGGGATCGGCAACGTCCAGTGCCAGGCAGGTGAGCATGCCGCGCTGGTTGTCAGCGAATTGCTGCAACGCCTGCCAGGCAGGATCGGCCATTGGCAACCGGTCCATCACATACACCCAGGCACCAGCCCGCAACAACATTTTTGCGATCGACGCACCTTGGCCTCTTGCGCCTCCGGTGACGACCGCCGCCTTGCCTAACCAGTAGTCTTCCATAAGAGCCCATCAAAAAGGTATGAAATCACCACATTAAGAGCCAACCGGATCACTCCGGCTTGATCCCGGCGCCATCGGCGATGCGTTTGAAACGCTCGGTCTCGCTGACCTGGAACTTGCGCATTTCAGCGGGCGCTAAGGTCATTGGATCGGAACCAATCTTCGCGATGAACTCCCGGGCAGCAGGCGTGGCGAGTATCTTTTGTATCGTATCGACCAGTTTGGCCGTGACTGCCTCGGGCGTTTCTGTACGGATATACAAGGAAGTCCAGGTGTAATTCACGTACTCTGGATAACCGCTCTCCTTGATGGTCGGGATGTCGGGGTAATCCGGATGCCGCTTGTCTCCCGATACCGCGAGCGCTTTCAATTTCCCAGCCTTGACCTGGGGCATTGCCGCAATCAAATCGCTGACGGCCCAATCCAGCTGTTCCCCCATCAGCGCGATGAACACTTCTGGAGCGCCTCTGTATGGCACGTTGACGGATTCGGTACCGGTTACGCTGCCAAACCATTTCGCCGAAAGATTGAAGCCCGCGGTATAGGTGCCGACGTTGAGTTTCTGCTTTGAATTTTTGGCCGCTGCCACCAGATCAGGAATGTTGCCGATCTTTGCATTGGGTAAGGCGATGAAGAGCATCATGCCGCGCGCCAGTCCGCTCATCGGCTTGAAGTCTTTGAGACCGTCGTACGGCATATCTTTCACCACGGACGGATTCACCGCCATGTGGGTATTGGTGCCCAGAAATATCGTGTAGCCGTCGGCTGGCGCCTGCTTGACCGCCATGGCTGCAATCACGCCATTGCCACCAGGTTTGTTGTCGATCACCACGGCTTGACCCAGCACGGCGCTGAGTTGCTCACCAAAAAAGCGTGCGGTAATGTCCGAGCCACTGCCTGCCGAAGTCGGCACAACGATCTTTAGCGCTCTGGTCGGAAAAGTTGAAACTTGGGCTTGTGCCAGTGAAGTGGTCACCACAAGGCCGGCGAGCAGGGTCTTGAAAAGGCGTGTACGGTACATCTATGTCTCCTGAAATTTTGTTGGTCTAAGCAATATCGGGGCGATACTTCAGCAACTTAGGCGGGCTTGAAACGGGGCACCGCGGTACCGCTCTCATCTTCAATCACCAGGACAAGTCGCTGGTCAATCTTCAGGCTTTCGGCATCAACTATTCCGATCACATTGCTGATCAGACGTGGCCCCTCGTCCAGTTCAACGACGCCCACTGCGTAGGGCAGACGACTCGCAAACGCCGGGTGGTAGGCCATGTGGTAGACCACCCAGCTGATCAATTTAGCGCCACCAGCTGCTGCCTGCCAGCGCCAGTCCGCCGCAAGGCAGCCAGGACATTCGCTGCGTGCAGGAAGCCAGGCGTGGCTACAGGCGTTGCACTGCTGGTAGCACAGTTGCCCCTGCGCAAGATGGTCCCAGTACGGTGTGTTGAGCGCATCGCGTTCAGGTGCGGGGACCGGCGTAACAGCTTGTTCCATGTATGAAGTCCTCTTTGTCTAGGTTCCGAGCAGCAGCGTGGAGTGCGTGTGCATGATCCCGCCCTGGTTGCTGACAGCACAAGTACGTGCGCCCTTGACCTGGTTGACCGCTTCTCCACGCATCTGGCGAACACCTTCGAGCACCAGTTGCAGACCTGGCATACCCGTCTCCGACAGCAGCCCCCCGGCCGTATTGATCGGCAGATCACCGCCCATCTCGATGCGGCCGCCTTCGACAAAATGGCCGCCCTGGCCTTTGGCGCAAAAGCCATAGGCCTCCAACGTCATGAGCGCCGCAATCGTAAAACAATCGTAAATTTGCGCCACGTCAATATCCTTGGGCGTGAGTCCGGCCATCTTGAAAGCGGTCTGTGCTGAAACCGATGCAGCGGTCGATGTCAGGTCCGCCCGTTGCGCCACCTCCCACGAAGTCTGACCTTGACCAAAGCCGAGTACCGGCACTGGCTTGGCGACTCCGAGTTCTTTCGCGCGCTTGGCACTCATGACCACCACCGCCGCGCCGCCATCAGACACCAGGCAGCAGTCATCCCGGCGCAGTGGTGCGACGATCAAGCGTGATTCGCGGTACTGCTCCAAGGTCAAGGGCTTGCGCAATTGCGCGTTCGGATTGGCCGCACCGTGCTTGCGGCAGGCTACGGCGATTGCACCCAGCTGGTCGCTGGTGGTGCCAAACTCGCCCATATGCCGCCGCGCGATCATGGCGTAGCCGGCCGGCGTGCCGAACCAGCCATAGACACTATCGTCACCCCAGGCTTTTTCGTAGGCCTGACGCGAACCAGTGGCCGGGTTGTCGGCCAGGCAGACCACAGCCACATCGCATTGACCGGCCTCAATAGCCATGGCCGCGTAGCCAATCATGCTGATGTTGCTAGCGCCCCCTTGGTCCCAGACGCCCCCAATACGCGGCACGATACCCAGAGTTTCAGCCAGCTTCTGGCCGTACATCATCTCGAATCGCGAGGTGGGAAATTTGACGAACAGACCGTCGACCATGCTCTTATCGATGCCCGCGTCGGCAAGTGCTTTGCGAATCGCTTCAACATTCATGGACAAGGTGCTGCGGTCGGGCAACTTGCCGAAAGCCGTGTTGCCGACGCCAGCAATGACAATTTTTTCGCGCATCAGATCACCTCATCCAATGAAAGTTGGACCAGCTCAGCCTGGCTTAGTCCGAGCCATTCGCCGTAGACGGTCTGGTTATCGCGGCCCAACGTACCACTCGGCTTGATAGCCATGGGTTCAACGCCGTCAAAGCGCAGCGGTGAATTGGGCAAACAGACCCGCCCGTAAATCGGGTGTTCGACCCACTCCAGTGCCCGACGAGCATGCATGTGTTCGTCGTTGACGACCTCATCCAGACCCCGCACCGGCGCACAGGGTACGCGGTGCTGCATCAAGATATCAAACAACGGCTTTTTAGCCAGGCTGGACGTGAAGTTACTCACCAGTTCATCAATTTCGTCCATATGTTCTACGCGTCCCGTGAGGTCTGCGAAACGCGGATCCTGCAACAAATCCTCGCGATGCATGGCTTTCAGTAGCGACTTCCAATGGCTCTCTCCGACGCAGATAATGGCAATGTGGCCATCGTTTGTGGGGTATACGTTGTAAGGCGCCTCGGCCAGTCCGCCGTGGCGATTGCCAGTGCGCGGCGGCACTGAGCTACCAGCGCTGTAGTGCAAACCGAGATTCGAGCTCAGCGATGCGTAAACAGCCTCCTGCATCGAGACCTCGACCAACCTTCCAGAACCTGTTTTTTCACGCTCATACAGCGCAGTCATGATTGCGCCGTAAAGATGCACGCCACCAAAAAAATCACATAACGCGGGACCGGCCTTGACGGGCGGCCGATCCGGGAAACCGGTCACACTCATAATGCCAGCCATCGCTTGCACCGTGAGGTCCATGGCCGGGTAATCTTTGTTCGGACCGGTGCGGCCGTAACCCGATCCAGCGCCGTAGATCAGGCGCGGGTTGATGCCGCGCAAGACCTCGTAACCGACACCCAGCCGGTCCATCACACCTGGTGCGAAGTTTTCTACCAGTACATCGGCGCGGCCCACCATCTGCCTTAACAGATCGCGCCCGCGTTCTGTCTTGAGATTGAGCGTGGCAAATGTCTTGTTCGAATTAAGCATCGCAAACGGCAGTGCTGCGCCGCCGACCACAGCACGTCGGCGCAGGTGTTCACCACCCCTGGCTTCAATCTTGATGATCCTGGCACCCGCCATAGCCATCAGAAATGTGCAGTAGGGGCCGTTGTAGATCTGCCCCAGGTCAACAACCGTCACGCCCTCCAGAGGATAAGCTGCGCTCATCGCTACTGCCCCTTGAAGTTAGGCGGGCGTTTAGCGGCGAAGGCAGCTGAGCCTTCCTTTAAATCGTCGGTGAACTGCAACATACGGTTGATGACCGCCTCCAGGCGCAGGCCAGACGTCAGGTCCATGTCGCGGCTTCTGACCGCGAGTTCTTTGGCGGCCTGTACCGCCAGCGGCGCGTTGACCGCAATTCGTCGCGCATAAGCGAAGGCGGTGTCCATCAACTGCTCCTTGGGCACTACCTTGTTCACCAGTCCCCAGCGCTCCGCAGCCACAGCGTCAATACCGTCTCCCGTTAGCAGCATTTCCATGGCCACTGCATACGGCAACTGGTCGAGTACCCGCTGCGTTCCCCCGTTGGCGGGAATCAGGCCGCGCTTGACCTCCGCCAGGCTGAAGGTTGCATGAGAGGCAGCAATCCGGATGTCGGTCGCCAACATCAGCGTCACACCGCCACCCAGACAATACCCATTGACCGCTGCAATCACCGGCTTCCAGACTTCCAGCCCACGGTTAAGTAACTGATCGCGCTGGGTGAGCCACATGTCCGACATGCCAGTCGGTGCGGTGACGAAGCTCTTGATGTCGGCCCCCGTGGTGAAGGAACGCTCGCCAGCACCGGTAACGATCGCGACCCGAATCGCTGGATCGTCGCGTACCGTGCACCAAGCGCGCGACAGCGCCTGGTAATGCTCGGCATCCATGGCATTCAGCCGTTCGGGACGGTTGATGGTGATGACAGCGATGCCGTCATCAGTTGTGTTGAGGTCGATTGCCATGATCAGTTAGCCGCGCGCTTGGCGCCGAGCAGATCACGTGCAATCACCATCCGGTGCACTTCAGACGGGCCTTCACCGATGCGCTTGATGCGCAGCTCACGGTACCAGCGCTCAAGCGGCAGTTCCTGCGCGACACCCATGCCGCCAAGGATCTGGATGCAACGGTCGACAACACGGCCAGCGGTCTCGGTGCCGTAGACCTTGGCGATCGATGCATCGACCTTGATATCACGCCCCATATCAGCGTTCCAGGCGGCCTGATAAACCAGCAGGCGGGCGGCGCGCAGCTCAACTTCAGAGTTGGCAATCATCCACTGGACAGCCTGTTTGTCGGCCAGATAGCCGCCAAAAGCCATGCGTTGCTTGGCCCAGTCGATCGCCAGTTCCAGCGCTGCCTGTGCAATACCCAGGGTTGCCGCAGCGTAGGGCGGACGGGCGTGAACCAGCCACTCTTCGGCAAACTTGAAGCCCCTGCCCTCCTCACCCAGACGATCTTCGACTGGCACCTCGTAATTGTCAAAGTGGACTTCATAGGGAGCGTACGAACGAATCACCGGAATCTTCGAGAGGCTGATCCCGGGACGACTTTTGTCGACAACAAAGCTGGTAATGCCTTCGCGGCTCTTGCTGTCGCCGACACGGGCAAACACAATGCCCCAGTTGGCCATGCCAGCGCCAGAGATCCAGATTTTCGTGCCATTGATCACGTAGCGGTCGCTCTTGCGTTCGGCGCGGGTCTGGATTGAGCGGGCCGGGTCAGAGCCTCCGCTTGGCTCGCTGATTGCAACAAAGGCTTTGGTGCCGGCTTCAACGTCTGCACGCGCAAAGCGCTGCTGCTCGTAGGTTCCCTTCCAGATCACATTCGGCGGATCAAAGCCAAATGCGCCACAGCCGGCGATGTAGGCACCCATGCGGCACTTGGCAGTTTCTTCGGCGGCAACACACTGACCTAGCAGGCTGAGGCCTGGACCACCATGCTCGGCAGGCGTCTCCAGGCACCATAGCCCGATGTCGCGCGCCTGCTTTTGCAAGGCCTTGAGCGCATCGGGCTCAGGCGTGTAAGCGTCGTATGGAAGCTTGTCCTCCAACGGTTTGACCACTTCGCGCATGAAGCGCCGGATCGTGTCGCGGAGCATCCGCATGTCTTCGGGTAACTCCCAGCTTCCTGTACTGTCTGTGCTGCTCATAGCGGTCCTTGTTACTTTCTATTCAATGGAAAATTTCAAATCGGGCTGGCTTGTGCTGCCAGCTGTAGGCGCCGTGCGGCACTGGCATCGGCATCGAGCCGGTAACGCGTATGGCCTGCTGCCTGCGGCACAACCTCGGCCATCACGGCGCCGTACTGCGTTTCGGCCGTGGCGCGGCTGATGTAGCCACGGTTGAGGTCAAGCTCAACCGCAGCCAAGCTGCGCTCGAGTGCATTACCGAAACCGCCACCGCCGGGTGACGCAGCCTGAATCGCGTCGCCAGCGACAAACTCAACCTTGTCCTGTTTGCTGCGCAGTTCAGGAATCCAGGTCTTGCCACCGGTTGTGAACCCCACCTTGTTCGGCGCTGCCGGACCGCCGCCGGCGATACCAAAAGGCGCATGGTCGACCCGATCGCCAATCACCGAAACGTTGCAGTCAGCCCAGGCGGTAAAACCGTACTCGGTTCCACAGCCGCCACGATGCCAGCCAATACCGCCCGAATCCTCACGCATCCGGTAGTAGTCAAAACGTATGGGGAATCGGTGCTCGGACATCTCGATAGACATGAAGTTGGCCATCGACTGCGGCGGCGTTCCGTTGACCAGCCCATCACTGGCTTGGGTGGCACCGTAGCCGCCCGGATAGGGGAACACACCCACAAAGTAGTTACCACTGCGCGGATGCGTGCCGCTGATCGCGACCACGCCAATGGTGCCAAAAAATGCGGCAGGCGCTTTTTCAGGAATCGCCTTGGACATAGCACCAAAAACCACGTCAATCACGCGTCCCATCGGGTCCAGGTAGCCACCGCAAGGAGACGGGTATTCCGCCGCCAGCAGGGTACCCGCAGGCACGTTGAAGCTGATCGGCCGAAACGTACCGCCATTGACAGGGACATCAGGAAAGATGTGTTTGATTGCCACGTAACACGATGACAAGGTGGTGTTGCGCGACATGTTTTGCGGCCCGCGCGCCTTGGGCCCGGTACCGGTAAAGTCGAAATGCATCAACTCACCGGTGACGGTAATCGCCAGTCGTACTGGAATTGGCTCGTCAACGATGCCGTCGTTGTCAATCCAGTCTTCCCAGGTATAAGTGCCGTCTGGCAGATCGGCGATGTAGGAACGCATCTGCCGCTCGGAGTAGGCGATCATCTCGTTCAGACAATCGCCGAGCAACGCACGGCCATATTTTTTCACAAGCGCCGCAATGCCACGGTTGCCAACGGTAAAGACGTTTGACATAGCAGCCAGATCGCCGGACATCTCGGCCGGCAAGCGGACGTTGGCACGGAACATCGCCACCAGCGCCTTGTTAAGCTTGCCCTCTTCGTACAATTTGACCGGCGGAATGATGATGCCCTCTTGATGGATCTCGGTCGCCTTGGGTCCCCACCCGCCAGGCACGTTGCCACCCATGTCCATCCAGTGGCCAGTGGTGGCCATCACCGCAAATAACTCGCCGTCGGCGAATACCGGCGCAATGATCTGTACGTCCTGCAGGTGGCTGCCGCCAATGTAGGTATCGTTCATGATCCACATGTCGCCAGGCTTGAATCCGCCGTCAGCGCGTGCCAGCTCGATCACCTTCTGCACCGTGAATTGCATGTAAGCCAAAAACACCGGCAAGCCATAGCGTCCCTGGGCGATGGTCTCCCCAGTGGTGGGGTGGAAAATGCCGTTGGCACAATCATTGGTCTCCGAAATGATCGGGGACATGGCCGCATGGATAAGGTGCAGATCCATTTCATCGGCAATTTGTTCGAGGCTACCGCGCACCACAGCCAGAGTTACAGGATCCATCATTTCACCTTTACCAAGAGATTGCCTTTGGAGTCGACCAGCACGGACATGGTCGGTTCGACGACTGTCGTGGTGTCGCTTTGTTCAATGATCGCGGGGCCGTCAAAACGCATGCCCGGTGTCAGTGATGTGCGCTGGTAGACAGGGGTGTCATACCACTGGTTGAAATGCACCGGGCGGCGCGCGCTGGGTGTCGGCTGCGTCGCCGAACCCGCTTCGCTGTGCGGCAGTGCCGCGCTTGATCGGGCGCCAATGGCGATGGTGCGAAGGATCACGATCACCACCGCAATGCCGACCAGCGTGTTACCGAACTTCTCGCGGTAAACCTCGTTGAATGCCTGCTGCAGGCGCGCGCTGTCCCAGTCGGGTTCAATCGGCACGCGCAGCGAGTGGATCTGACCCGCGTAAGCCATATCTGCGGCATGCGTGATCGTGGTGACGTCAATCGGCACCTCGCTCTCGCTCAGCTGCCGCTGGCCCTGCTCGCGCTGCTGCGCGATGATGGCTGCCAATTCACCCGGTACCAGCTTGTCGAGCCGCTTTTCAACGGTTTGCGAAACGTCATAACGCAAGTCGGCATAAACACAACCGATCGCACACAAAACTCCGGGGTACAAGGGCACAAGCATGGTACTGACGCCGGTCTCTAGCATCAGCGCACCGCAATGCAAAGGGCCAGCACCACCAAACGCCACCATGGCGAAGTCACGCGGATCCAGCCCGCGCTCGATCGACATCAGGCGGATACGACCGGCCATGCGCTGGTTGACCACGGCCAAGATAGCCTCAGCAGTTTGCTCCAAGCCCAGGCCCAGCTGCGTGCCAAGCCGACGCACAGCCTCACGCGCACCTTCTACATCCAAGGTGCTGTCCGAGCCATTCATCAGGCTGCCCGGATTGATACGTCCGAGCACCACATTGGCATCGGTGACGGTGGGTTCTGTGCCGCCGCGCCGGTAAGCCACAGGACCCGGCTTAGCGCCAGCACTGCGCGGGCCAACCAGCAACATGCCGCCCCGGTCGAGATGGGCAATGCTTCCGCCGCCAGCGCCGATGGTGTGCACATCAATCATCGGCAGGCGCAGCGGAATACGGAAATCGAGGTTGGTGATTTCAGCCACCTTGGGCTCACCGTTGATCACCACGGCTACGTCAAAACTGGTGCCGCCCATATCAGCCGTGATAATGTGCGAAAAGCCGGCCTCACCCGCGAGCCTGGCCGCCGCCATCACCCCCGCCGCCGGCCCAGAACGCACAATATATGCAGAACGCTTGCCCAGCTGGCGCAACGGGGCCACACCGCCATTGGACTGCATGATGGCAATGTCGCGCTCATAACCCCATTCACGCAACTTGTGCGCAAGGTTCTTGGCATAGCGCGCCACCAGCGGTTGCAGATAGCCTTGCACAACGGCAGTGCTGGTACGTTCAAACTCATAGTATTCACGTACGACAGATGTCGCCGCCACCAGCTCCCAGTCAGGATTGATCTGCGCCAGGATCTCGCACGCCCGCAGCTCGTGCGCTGGGTTGGCGTAGGCATGCATGAAGGCCACGACGACCGATTCGACCTTGCTTTGCTTGAGTACTTCGCCAATCGCACGCAGGCCTGGCTCATCCAAGGCAAGCAATACATTGCCTTCGTAGTCAAGCCGCTCCTTGACCTCAAAACGCAAATCGCGCGGTACCAGTGGTTCGTGCGTACCTTCCAGGCCGTACATACTGGGCCGGTCACGCCGCCCCAGCTCCAAAATATCGCGAAAACCAGCGGTCGTGATCAAGGCGCATAGCGCACCTCGGCGCTCGATCACCGCGTTGGTTGCGATGGTCGTTCCGTGCAAGATCGCGTCCAGATCAGCCGGCGAAAGGCCAGCCGCCTTGAGCGCATCCAGCAACCCAACTGACGGGTCTTGCGGCGTGGATGGCACTTTGAGAATCTGGTGCGGCCGGCCAGGGCCCCCTGAAAAAAACAGATCTGTGAACGTGCCGCCCACATCAATGCCAACGATACCTGCCATTACGTCTCCTTTGGCGCATTGCCATCAAGTTTTTCTTGCGTGGTTCGTACATCGCTGATGTAAGCCCCCACATGACGCGCCATCCGCCGCGCTGCCGCGTCCCCATCGTGGGCTTTTATCGCATCCATTACCCGGCGATGGGCATGGATCACTGCATTTCGCACGCTGGCCGAGTTAAACCCGTCCAGATCGGTCGCCACATAAACAGAATGCGAAACCGCCGTAATGAAGGCAATCAATAACTCGTTATGGCTGGCGCGCACAACCTGCACATGCCAATCAAGGTTGGCACGCACATAGGCGTCAATATCCCCGATCTCGGAGGCCTGCTCCAGCTTGATCTGGCATTTCTCGATTTCTTCGAGATCAGCATCAGTGCAGTGCAGCGCAGCGAATCGCGCTGACGGCGGCTCAATGGCCGCCCGCGTTTCAAGCACTGCTTCGAGCCGAATCCCCTGGCCACGAATGAAGATTGCCACCGAACGCTCTATTGCGGCACTGGTGGGGCGGACAACAGCCGAACCGCCGTTACGCCCTGTCCGCGTCGAGATCAAGCCCTCCCCCTCCAAGATGCGCAGCGCCTCTCGCACCGAGGCACGCGACAACCCCGACTGGACGCCAAGATCGCGCTCATTAGGCAGGCCTACACCCTCATCCAGATCGCCACCCAGAATTTTCTCGCGCAGGATGCCCGCCAGCACATCAGCGGCCTTGGGCACATTGACGGGTTTGATGTCAAGCAGGGTGCTCATGCGGCAGCACCAGTGGTTTCGATTTGCATCACGCGCCTTAGCCAGACACAGGCATCGTCCATTGCAGCATCAGCCTCATCGATGATTCCGGTGTATTTCAGAAAGCCATGGTTCATGCCGGCTTGACAGCCTGACACCACCGCTACCCCACCCGCATTCAGGCGACGCGCGAAAGCTTCGCCTTCGCCCCTCAGCACGTCAAATTCAGCCACCATCACATACGCACTAGGCAGGCCAACGGGGGTCTGCATGCGCAGCGGCGAGGCGTGGGGATGGCTTGCAGCCGAAGACTCGGGCAGATACTGGTCCCAAAACCACAGCATGCCTGCATCGGTCAATCCGTATCCGCTAGCATAAGCACGGTAGGAGTCCGGTGGCTTCGACGGATAGTCTGTCACCGGATACCACATGAGTTGGCCGCGTAGTGCGGGCCCACCTTCGTCGCGAATCCGTAACGCCGTTACAGCGGCAAGACAGCCACCTGCGCTGTCACCGGCAACCGCCATCCGCGACACGTCGCCGCCATACGTTCCCGCATGTTCAAAGGCCCAGCGGGTCGCAGCCAGGCAATCGTCAGTCGCTGCTGGAAATTTATGCTCCGGTGCCAGACGGTAGTCGACCGACACCACCACACACGACGCACCGGCACACAGGCGGCGGCAAATATCGTCATGCGAATCGAGGTCAAGCACAACAAACCCGCTACCGTGGAAAAAAACGACAACCGGATGCGTACCCTCAGCGTGCGGGCGATAAATGCGCAGCCCCATGGCACCGCCCGGCCCCGGAATCTGCAGGTCATGCACGGCAGCCACAGGAAACGGCGGATCAACCATTGGATACGCCTGTCTGGCCTGCGCCCGTGCCTGCGCAATCGGCAAGGCATGGTAAGGCAGAGCATCGGCAGCCAGAGACAAGGCTTTGTGAATCACGGGATGCAGCGGCATGGTGTTACTGCGGCTGTACGCCAATGTCAGCCAGAATCTTTGGCAAGCGGGCGACTTCGCCCATAACAAAGGTCCGAAATTCAGCTGGCCCCATCCATTTGGCATCGGCACCGATTTGTTGCAGGCGTTTACCGACTTCGGGCATCGTCACCACTTTTTGAAGATCCGCGGCCAGCCTTGCGACCACCGAAGGCGGAGTGCCAGCAGGCGCAAATAATCCGATCCAGCCGACAAAATGAAAATTTGGAATAACTGTTTCGGCGACTGTAGGCAAGTCAGCCGCGAGGGGGCTGCGCTCGTTCAAGGTCACCGTGGCAAGAGCCCGCACTGAGCCCGATTTGACATGCGCAATACTGGAGGCAATATCGGGAAACATCAGCGACACCCGGCCGGCGATCACATCGGTCAATCCAGCAGGATTGCTGCTGTAGGGCACACGCAGCATCTCGATGCCCGTCCCACGGCCAAACATCTCGCCCATGATCAGGCTTGAGGTGTTGCCTGCGGCAAACGTCAGAGCCTTCGGATTGGCCTTGCCATACGCCACCAACTCGGCTGGCGTGCGCACTGGCAGCGCCGGATTGACCACCATGAAACTAGAAAACACGCCGACCAGACCGACCGGCACAAAGTCACGTAGCGGGTCGTAAGCAAGCTTGGCGAACAGGCCCGAGTTGGCACCGTGCGTGGAGTTGGTGCCCATCAACAGGGTGTAGCCGTCAGGTGCGCCACGCGCGACAGCAGATGCTGCAATCGAGCCACTGGCACCCGGCCGATTATCGACAACTACGCTTTGTTTGAACGCCGCCTCCAGGTGCTGGGCCAGCATCCGTGTAGTGGTATCGGTGCCACTGCCTGGCCCGAACGGCACGACGATATGAACCGGCCGTGATGGAAAGACATCCGTCGCAGATTGGGCCAGCACAGAGCTACCCAAGGTCACGAGCGCCACACCACATAGCCATGCGCATCCAGCCCTCAAGCTGTCGCCGATAGCTGGTGGTTTTTTATGCGCGCCAGATTCCAAAAAATTGACGCTACGGTCTGCGCTATGACCCGGATGGTTCAAAAATGTCTCCTTTTTCGTCTAACTTGCCGATAGTTTTTCAGCCAGCAAACGATTTTTAAAAATTACAAACCCATTATGGTCAGGCCATTAAAAAGGTTGGCCAGTGAAAACCCTTAATATTTGAGATTAAATGAAATTTATGGTGCAAATCGTCAGTTCAGCCCTTTGGGTCAGGCCAGCATCAAGGCTTAGGGTTGGCTATGCGGCGCAGGCGCGGGCCGAGTTCTGGGGGATAACGCGAACTGCCTGCACAGATAAGCGTGGTCGATTCAAACTAGAAAAAGAAGTTGGATGTGCCCGCGTGTGCAGCAAGGCCTGACCACTTGATGCGACGGGGTGACCAACTGCGACTGGTTCATGGCCGGCTCTTTTGTAGCACAACTGCCAGCAGCCAAACAGGCACTTGTGACATCGAAAAGGGTGATGTAAAAGGGGCGCATACGCAGGCCTTGGGCTTTTTAGCTTTGTCACGCAGGGCCCACAGCGGAGCCTGTTTAGCCAATGCCCAGCGTTTGCCGAACAGATTGGCGCCTGCCAGTCCATGCCCATCGCCGCGCACCGTTAGTCGACCCCTGGCTAGCCCGCTTCAGCATATATCGCGGCATCCTCAGTCAGGCCGACGCTGAACTGTTTAACCGGCAGGAAAATCGGTGGCCCGGCCGGCCTGGCTCCAAGCCTTGACCTCTGCCAACCGCCTTTCAAGCGCAGCAGTGACGCCAGCGACCCCGACCGCGCCAAGAACCAGATGACGCGGTGGATCGTTACTTTCAGCAATCTGGATCATGATCGCGGCAGCGCGAACCGGGTCGCCCGGCTGACTGCCGCTGGCCGCTGCTGTACTGAGCAACCGAACGCCCGCCGTTTCCGCATAAGCGGGTATCCGGGAGGGCGTCTGCGTTAACGCAGAGCCAGCCCAGTTGGTGCGAAAGGGACCTGGTTCGACGCAGGTCACCCGTATCCCGAGAGGTCGGCACTCGGCCGCCAGAGAGTCAGACCAGCCTTCAACCGCATGCTTGCTGGCCGCGTAATAACCCGAGCCCGGGAATCCGACCATGCCGGCCACTGAGGTGATGTTTATTACATGGCCTTTTTGTCGTGTGCGCATACCTGGCAGCACGGCCCGGGTCATCGCGAACAGTCCAAACACGTTGGCGTCGAACTGCCGGCGAATCTCGTCTTCCTGACCTTCTTCGGCAGTCGCCTGGTAGCCATATCCAGCGTTGTTGACCAGCACATCGATTCGGCCGAAGTGGCTTTCAGCGGCAGCAACAGCGGCAGCGATCTGAGCTTTGTTGGTGACATCAAGATCAAGCGCCAAAGCCCGGTCACCCGCGTCGCGCACAAGGTCAGCCACGCGAGTCCGGTCGCGCGCGGTCACGGCGACCCGTCCGCCTTTGGCCAGTAAAGCCTGGACCAGTTCTTTGCCGAAACCACTTGAACAGCCGGTGATAAACCATACGGGCGCGTTGGATGCAGTCATCTGGATTGTTCCTTGAAAAAGATGATTGGATGAAGGACTTGTGAAGTTACTTGAACCAGTCAATTTAGCCGCGACGCGCAGCAACAAGTAGATGCGACGGCAGCTTAGAACAAGTTCTGAGTAGCTTGCGAGTATGCGCCGTCAACGCATCTGCGGGTAAACACAGTGACAACCCTCCAGCCTTTTTAATTCAGTCAAATGCGGTGATTGGGCAGCGCCTAAATTCAGGACTAAGAAAATTTGAATTGTCACAAACATGACACCTGACTCTTGTGAATATCAAGATCACAGTTACATTTTTTGTCAGTCAAAGATTTGCTGTGGTCGCTAAATCGGTAAGTAGCTTCACATCTTTAGTGCTTGAATTAACCAACCTTTGGAGTTATTGAATAACCATGCTGACAATCAAAGTGGACGCTCTCGTCATAGGCGCAGGATTTGCCGGAATGTATCAGTTGCTCTGTTTGCGCGACAAATTAAAGCTTGATGTTGCAGTGATCGAGCGCGGTTCGGAAGTCGGAGGCACTTGGTACTGGAATCGCTATCCCGGTGCGCGTTGCGATTCAGAGAGCCATTCATACCAGTATTATTTTTCGGAAGAGCTGGCCAAAGAATGGCAGTGGACTGAGCGATTTCCCGAGCATACGGAGATCCGTAGCTACTTAAATTTTGTCGCCGACAAGTTCAACCTGCGACCGAATATTCGCTTTGATACGGTGGTGACATCGGCGCGCTATGTCGACGATCTCAACCGATGGCGTGTGACGACTGATGGAGGTGACGTTTACGAGACCAAGTACCTGATTACGGCGGTGGGTAATATGTCGGCCGCCAATGTGCCGGAAATCGAAGGTCTTGATAGCTTCAAGGGTCAGTGGTATCACACCGGACAATGGCCGCATGAAGGGGTTGATTTTGTGGGCAAGCGGGTGGGCGTGATTGGCACCGGCTCAACTGGGATTCAGGCCATACCGGTGGTCGCAGAAACAGCCGCGCACCTGACGGTTTTTCAACGCACCGCTAATTACAGTATTCCTGCGCGCAATGCGCCACTGACTGAAGAGTTCAAGCAATACACGCACGACCACTACGATGAGATACGCAATATTATGCGTACCAACACCAACGGTGCAGCTTTTCGATTCCAAGACGTCAACGCGTTGGATGTATCTTCTGAAGAGCGTCTGGCGATCTACGAAGCGGCCTGGGAAAAAGGTGGGTTTCAATTTCGCGGCACCTTCAAGGACTTGCTGTTAAACAAGCCTGCCAACGATACCGCATCTGAATTTATCATCAGCAAAATTCGCCAAAAAATCAACGATCCACGCACTGCAGCCATCCTCACAGACATCGACCACCCCTACGCAGCCAAGCGCCCACCGATTGATAACGAATATTTCGAGGCCTTCAACCGCGCCAACGTGTCACTCGTCGACCTGCGCAGCACACCCATTCATAGCATCACCGAGGGCGGAATCAAGACTACCGATGCGCAATATGACCTAGACATCATCATCTTCGCCACAGGTTATGACGGTATGACGGGTTCCTTGCTCAAGCTCAATATTGAGGGCGCGCAGGGCCTGTCCCTGAACGAAGTCTGGCGTGCCGGGCCGCGTAATTATCTTGGTTTGCAGGTCCCTGGATTTCCGAACCTGTTCACCATCACTGGCCCGGGCAGCCCTTCGGTCTTGACCAACATGCCAGTAGCAATCGAGCAGCATGTCGAATGGATCACACAGTGCCTCGCCGACATGCAAAGCCAGGGCTTCGAGAAAATTGAGGCCACCGAAGCGGCTACGGTTAAGTGGCTGGAACATGTCAGCATCGCAGCCAATAAGACGCTGTTGCCACTCGCCAAACATTCATGGTATTTGGGTGCAAATATTCCTGGTAAGCCTCGAATATTTATGCCTTATACCGGAGGGATGGGTTTGTACCGTATCGAATCCGAAGCAATTGCCAAAGACTCGTATGCGGGATTTGTACGGTCCTAGTAGCCGCCGAAATTCACGCTCAAAGCAAGCTCGCGCGCTGACCTCCAGAGGATTTCAGCGTCACTATATTGCCGCCATTTGGCGGCGCAACTGGAGAACTTCATGAAAATATTCAAACACCGCCACCCATTGACCGCCATCGTCACGAGCCTGCTGCTCGCCAGCCTCGCACCTCAGGCACAGGCCCAAGCGCAAGCCCAAGGCACGATCAAGCTTGGCATGACCAGCGCTTTGACCGGACCCTTCAATGAATTCGGCGAGGGCAATCGCCGGGGTGCCATTCTGGCGATCGAGATGTTCAATAAAAATGGTGGTTTAAACGGCCGAAAAGCCGAGCTGGCGGAGGCATTAGACGATCAACTCGTACCTGATCGCGCGGTCCAAAATATGCGTCGAATTCTCGATAACAAAGACATTGTGGGTATTATTGCGCCCGCAGGCAGTGGTCCCGCGCTTGCCACCATGGACATGCTAGAGGCTGATGGTCGCCCGGTATGCAATGCGCTGGCGCAGTCACCCCAAGTGACTTTGAAAGATGGCGAGGGCAAACCACCTCGGGCCAATATCTTTTCAGTGGCGGTTACCAACAAAGCTGAAGCCGCTGCCTTGAGCCAGGTTCTTGGGGCCAAGTACAAGTCGGTCGGAATCCTGCACGAAAGCACCGCCTATGGCGTGACGGGTACCCAGATGGTGAAAGCGGATCTGCTGGCCAAGAACCCAAACATCAAAGTCGAGATCGAAGCTTATAACCAGCGCAGCCAGGACATGGCCTCACAGGTCGCGCGCATGCAGCGCTCCAATGTTGAAGCGCTGCTGGTGATTGGCTTGGGCGCCGACTTTGCGGTGATTCGCAAGAACATCAGCCGAGCTAACCTGAAGTTTGATATTTATGGTTCGGCTGGTGCTGTGACACCGCCCTACATTGAAGGTGCTGGTGATTTGACGGTAGGCACCCGCACCATGAGCCCGGTTGCTTTCGCTGCCCGTCCCTTGCAGCCCACAGCACAAACCTTTGTGAACCAGTATCGCGCAGCCCACGGTATCGACCGTTGGTATGGCAGCGATGAGGCCAATCCACAGCTGACATTGGGCACCATTGTCGGGCATGGCTATGATTGCGCCCGCATTTTGCTTGAATCGATGAAGGTTGCTGGCACGACCGAGCGCGGTGCAGTGATTGCGGCGTTGAACAAGATGACCAATTTCAAGGGCGTCACCATCAATTCCCTTTCCTTTAGTCCGAGCAATCATGATGCATTTGGTGCCAAAGATCTGGGTCTTTTTGAAATGAGCAAAGGTAAGGACGGGAAAGTATTCCTGAGCCCGGTTAAAGAGTAAAGATAGTCGCACGAAAGACGAAACGCCAGCGGGCGGCAACCCTGCACTTGCAGTATGCGCGGCGTTGCCGCATCAAACCTTTTTTCGAATCGGAATTTGGATGGACTTCTTCATTTCTCTTGTGATAGCAGGCGCCTGCGTAGGCTCCGTTTATGCGCTGGTTGCCGTAGGCCTGAACCTGACCTTTTGGACGACCAAAACACTGCATTTCGGTCAAGGTGCAGTCATGATGCTGTCGGCCATGTCAACGGCCTTGCTGGTTCGGCAAGGGTTCAGTGAATTGACCAGTATTCTGCTGGCACTTTGTCTGGTGGGGCTGATGGGTGTCGTAGTCGAGCGTATCGCGATACGCCCGGCACTGAAGACGACCGGGAGTATGGGCTGGGTGATTGCGACGTTGGGTTTTGGAATTGTTCTCCAAGGTATAACCGCCCGATTTTTTGGCTCCCAGGCCGTGGCCTTTCCTGAGGTTCTTTTCAAGGTACAGGATGTCGTCGTCGTTGCTGGCCAAAATGTTTCTATGCAGTATCTGGCAGTATTCTGTATTTCAGTACTGCTGATTGTTGTACTCGAGACTCTCACACGCCGCACCGTGTTGGGCACAGCCATACAGGGTATTGCCCAAGATATTGAGCTTGCGGTTGTTCAGGGCTTGCCGGTCAATCTTATTGTCTCAAGTTCGTTTGTTCTGTCTAGCGTCCTTGCAGGCATCGCCGGAATCCTGGTGGCACAGATCGGCGGCACTGTAGATCCCGCCTTCGGTTTTGAATTGGTGCTCTCGGGTTTTGTCGCTGCGGTATTGGGCGGCATGGGTAGTTCGGCGGGCGCACTGCTCGGGGGAATTATTCTGGGCATTACCAGCAAACTCGTCGGTGGCTATATCTCCACCGCCGCTGAACACGGTATTGCATTTACCCTGCTGGTCTTGATGTTGGCGATTCGGCCGCAAGGGTTTTTTGGCCGCGCTGAAGTCAGCAAAGCATGAATAAAGTACGTACACGCCTGACCTGGCTTTTCAGCAACAACTACGCCCAAGTCGGTCTGGTTGTTGGTTTGCTTTTTGGCGCAAGTTACATGCAGGGCGGCACGCTCCAGATCTTGAGCTTTGCGCTGGTCTCGATTCTGTTTACCCAGAGCATTTACATACTGACGGGTATGACCGGACAGATCTCGCTAGGCCATGCCGCTTTTTTTGGGGTGGGAGCCTACGGTACAGCCATCTTGACAAAAACCCTTGGGCTCAGCCTGCTGGTTTCGATACCACTGGCGGGTGTGCTTGCCAGCTTGGTGGCCTTTATTCTTTCTTATCCTGCCGGCCGCGTTAAAGAGGTTTACCTGGCGATGATGACGCTTGGTTTTGGTCAGATATTTCTGGAGGTTGCCCGGGAGTGGACTAGCCTCACCGGTGGGGTCATGGGCCTGAGTGGCGTACCTTCGGCAAGCCTTGGCACGTTGCTGGTCCTGGGTCTCAAACTGACGACGGTAGACTACTTTCGCAGTCTGCTTTTGATCACTGTATGTGCCGTATTTTTTGTCCGAAATTTTTCGCAGAGTCGGATTGGCCGCTCCTTGTTCATTGTCCACAACAGTGAGCTTGCCGCCGGCAGCGTTGGCATTGACCGCGGCCGGACGAAACAACTCGCCTATGCCTTGAGCGGACTGTTTGCGGGCGTTGCTGGAGCCTTCTACGCCCATTTGGTGGGCTATCTTGGCCCTGACAGCTTCACGATTGCCAGATCGATCGAGGTGCTGGTAATCGCCATCGTTGGCGGCTTATGGTCGATTGGCGGCCAAATCATCAGTGCCATCTTCTTTACCCTGTTACCAGAACAACTGCAGGTCTTCACGCAGTATCAGTTCATCGTTTACGGCCTGATTTTGACGTTCACGCTGATTTTGTTGCGCCAGGGCATTGGTGGTTTGCTGTTTGCCAGCCCTCGATTCATTCGCCCGCATCTGCGGCTACAGGCGAAACGGCAGACAATTTCTTCTGAATTTTTGCGTAGTAATTCCAATCCGACCTGGATTTCAGTCAAAGATATCACCATGAAATTTGGTGGTCTGGTCGCAGTCGACAACATATCGATAGACATACCTGCGCATCGGATCACAGCTCTAGTCGGTCCCAATGGCTCCGGCAAAAGTACCCTGGTTAATGTGATTTCAGGCGTCTTTCCACCGACTGCCGGGCGGGTCTTTCTTAACGACACAGAGGTCACCGGACGGTCTGATGTGGCAATCGCCAAGTTGGGGATCATCCGAACCTTTCAAGATCCACGCTTGGTGCCGCATTTCACGGTGCGAGAAAACATTCTTCTCGGTGCGCATGCCAAGATGACATATGGCTGGTTCGAGGCTGGAATGGGTTTACCGCGTGCCAATCAGCAGGAGCGACTGGCGCTCCAACAATGTGACAGCATCATCGCGTTATTGGAGATTGCCGACGTTGCGGATCAGGCTGTCGAGAGCCTACCTTACGGCTATCGGCGAATGACAGAAATCGGCCGCGCCTTAATGGCTGGACCCAAAGCGATTTTGCTGGATGAGCCAGCAGCTGGACTCTCGGATTTGGAAATGTCCCGCTTGGCCTCAGTTTTAAAAAATCTGAAATCGTTTGGCATCACCATCTTGCTGATCGAGCACCACATGGACTTTTTGACCGATCTGGTCGATGAGGTGGTGGTATTGGACAGCGGTTCTATTCTATTCCGGGGGTCCATGCTTGAAATGCGCAAGGATGCAGGTGTCATTGCCGCATATTTGGGTGTCGAGGGAGTAGCGCATGCTTGAGATCGCGAAACTTTCGGTCAGCTTTGGGGCTATTCGGGCGGTCAAAGAATTCACTGGCGTAGCCACGAATGGGCACATCACTGGCATTCTTGGTGCCAATGGCGCGGGGAAATCCTCTTTGTTACGAGCTATCTCGGGCCTGAGCGCCAGCACGGGAGGGTCGATCAAGCTTGATGGCCGAGACATCACCAAGCTTTCGGCCACCGAGCGCGCGAAGCTAGGTATCGCGCATGCAATGGAAGGTCGACGTTTGTTTCGGCATTTGACCGTTGCGGAGAACCTTCGGCTGGCTTGGAGCTTTGGCGCTCAGAAGACGCTCTATGCAGACGCACTTGAGGATGTATTTAATCGCTTTCCGATACTCGGCGAGAAGTCAAAAATTCACGCGGGTCTTCTGAGTGGTGGGCAGCAGCAGATGATGATTCTTTCCTGCGCTACGATCAGGGCGCCCCGGGTGCTGCTGCTAGACGAGCCGTCACTGGGTCTGGCGCCTCTCATCACGACTCAGATATACCGGTTTATCGGCGAGTTTTCGAGGTCTGCCGACGTCTGCGTTGTACTCACCGAGCAGATCGCTGCAATTGCCTTGAAAGTTGCAACCGATGTACATGTTTTGCGGCAAGGTACGACCGTCTATTCAGGGGATGCAAAGAAAATGATTACAGAAGGTAGATCTGGTGAACTTTCTTCCTTGTACCTCGGGTGAGTAGCTCAGGAATTCTCACATTGAAGTCGGGCATGGTCATGCAGGTCGTAGCTGGGTACTTCAACCTGATCAGGTGGAAAAATGTCAAATTCTGGGGTTTATGAATTTCTAGCGCAGGATCGTGTAATTTTCGGTCGACCGGCGCATGTAGCGGTTATGGACACAGTAGTCAAAATGGGCAAACAGCGCATATTGATTGTTGCCAGCAAAACCCTGAGTCGCAAGACCGATGAGGTGAGTCGCATCATGGAGGTCCTGGGTTCGCGCTGCATAGGTGTATTCGATGACTGCATCGAACATGTGCCACGTGAATCTGTGCTGGCGTTGGCTAACCATGTGCGCAAACTGAATCCAGATCTTATTGTCACGCTTGGGGGTGGTACACCAATGGATACCGTGAAGGTGATGTTGGTCATTCTGGCAGAGGGTGTCACTGAAATTTCCGGGTTTGACGATCTGCGAATTCGTGTGAATGATGAGGGAATCAAGCAGATACCTGTGATCAAAGATCCACCACTGAGACAAATTATCATTCCGACGACTTTATCGGGTGCTGAGTTTTCAAATATTGGTGGCTGTACGGATCGGGTTCGTCAGGTCAAAGATTTATACACCGGACGATACATAGGCGCACAGGTCGTGATTCTTGATGCCGCCGTGACAGTCCATACGCCGCATGACCTATGGGTTTCCACTGGTATCCGTGCCATTGACCATGCAGTGGAGACAGTATGCTCAAGAGGCCCTCAACCATTTACAGATGCAACTTGCCTTCAGGGATTGAAAATGCTCTCCGCCTCGTTAAAGGTCAACCACCGTTCGCCGCTGGATTTGGACGCACGATTGGAAAGTCAACTGGGCGTTTGGCTAGCATCCACCGGATTAGGCCGCGTCGAATGGGGCGCAAGTCACGGCATCGGCCATCAGCTTGGTGCCGTGGCTAATGTACCGCATGGACATTGTTCTTGTGTGATGTTGCCGAGTGTATTGGCTTGGAACTTGAAGGTAAATTTTGAAAGCCAAAGGAGGGTTGCAAGCGCTATGGGGCGAGATGATGGTGATGCTGCCAAGGCAGTGTTGGAACTGGTTATTGCACTACAGCAGCCTAGTCGTCTTAGAGATGTGGGCGTCAACAGAACCCAGTTTTCTGCGATTGCCAAAGGCGCCATGCAGAACATGATGGTCCGCAGTAATCCCAGGCCTATCCTGTCCGAATCCGATATTTATGAAATATTGGAAATTGCCTGGTAAGTCAAGTGCGTTCTCGTCCTGTCGCCCTGGCCGAAATTGAAGGTCGGCGACTTTCAATTCAAATCCATGCTGCTGTTTTCTGCGCGAGCGAGAAGCCATGCCACGCAGTGCCGATGAGCGGACGTGCGTTCGCAGAGAGAACTCATTCCGTTTCCAAATCATTTGTGTCTAGGCGCGAAGGCCGCAGGCAGTGCCCAAGCACGACAAGTCGAAGCAACAACGACACGGATGATTTAGAAATAGAATCAAACCTGCTGGCCAATGCTTTCGACCAATAAATGTTTGGGTCAAACAGACTGCAGCACTGTTGCAGAAAATGAACGCGCCGTCTGGTTGTCTCATCAATGAGCGGGTGCCCCGTCATGGCCGTTAGGGGCATACGGCGCAATCCATCCAGTAAGGCTTATGGCACCATCAGATGCATCTCACCTACAAACTCGCGCCTATGCGTTCGCTTGGTCATGCGTTCACATCCAGTGGCGGCATGGCCATCAATTCTCGATGCGTCTAGGCGCGATATGTTCATAAAAAATTTATCAGACCGTAAAAATTAAGGAAAAATACATGCCTGCCTACCCATTGAATCCCGCACTGTTTGGTAAGGCTGCGATCGCTACAGACACGTCCACTTTGAACGACGCGCTGGTTGATCTCATGACAGGCTTGCCGGAATGGTGGAATGTAGGTGCCGAAAACGCGCGCGCGGCAAGGCGCGCGGGCAAGGGAGCTTTCCCTCTGGCGGCCAAGTCGCCACGCGCCCGAAGCATACTGATCAACGGACGGGATGGCAACGAAATTTCCCTGCGCGTCATCGCTCCTGACGTGGTGCGCGGCGTCTATCTGCACATTCATGGCGGCGGCTGGGTGCTGGGCGCCTCCGATCTGCAAGACCCGATGCTTGAGCGTATAGCCGACAACACTGGTCTGGCCGTGGTCAGTGTCGAATACCGGCTGGCACCGGAGCACCCCTATCCGGCCGGACCCGACGACTGCGAATTTGCCGCCGCGTGGTTGGTCAAGAACGCCAAAGCTGAATTCGGTTCCGACGTTATGACCATCGGCGGCGAATCGGCGGGTGGCCATCTCGCGGCCGTGACAATCTTGCGGATGCGGGATCGGTATGGCTACACCGGTTTTCGCGGCGCAAACTTTGTCTATGGCGTGTTTGATATGAGTATGACGCCAAGCCAGATGGCGTTCGGCAACCGGCGCCTGGTGTTACGCACCATCGATATGCAGCAGTTCTACAATGCGTTTTTGCCGACGATCACTGGGCGTCGGTCGCCCGATATCTCCCCCCTGTACGCAGACCTAAAAGGTCTATGCCCCGCGTTGTTTAGCGTTGGAACCTCAGATGCCTTGCTTGACGATACGCTGTTTATGCACGCCCGCTGGATGGCGGCTGAGAACGCGGCTGAACTGGCGGTCTATCCGGGCGGAGCCCACGGATTCACCCTTTTCCCGAACCGTCTTGCGGACGAGTCTGGTGCGCGTTCTGAAGAGTTCTTGCGCCAAGTAATAGGCTAGCCGCAACCAGAAGGTGTGGCTAGTGCACTATTGACGCCTTTCATTTTCCTGTTCCCAAAGCTTTGCAACCTAGTTTTTTAGTGGTCAAGTAATTTCGGGCGGTTTTATATACTTTTTTGCTGTCGATTCACGCTTGAAAGCGTTGGGAGGGTGTGTCGGACGACACGATCACCGCAATTGATGTCCCTGTTCATCATTCGAAATGTCCCTACATATTTTCGATATATCGGTGTAACTGGTGCCGCGATCGACTTGATACTTGTCTCTATATTCATTTCTTCTTGGATTAAGATGTACATGTACATCCAAAAAGGGTTCGCCATGGTCAACACCAAACTTTTCAAGAACGGCAACTCGCAAGCCGTTCGCATCCCTGCCGAACTTGCCTACAGCACGTGGGACGTTGATCTGGTCATCGAGCGACAAGGGGACGAGTTGCGCATCCGTCCGGCCCAGCGCCGCATGGGCGATGTGTTGGGCAAACTTGCCAAGTTCTCACCTGACTTTATGGCCCAGGGCCGGGGCGAAAACATGGAGGGCGAGCGCGAGACTTTATGAATCCGAAGTACATGCTCGACACCAACATCTGCACCTACCTCATGAAGCACCAGCCGCCTGAGGTGCGCGAGCGTTTTGCCCAGTGCTTTGTGGGCGACGTTATTATTTCTGCGGTGACTTTGGCTGAGCTTGAATTTGGTATCGCGTGCGCAAGCAATGCGGCACAGGAATCCAACCGGTCGGCACTCGAGAGCTTGCTCGACGACATCAAAGTTGCGCCTTTTGATGCACAAGCTGCCAAGGCCTATGGCCCCATCCGGGCAGCCTACAAAGATCGCAACCGAGATGCTCTGGACAAACTCATCGCATCTCATGCGGTCGCTTTAGGGGTGACACTGGTCACCAACAACGAAGCGGACTTTGTGAACTTCGCTGGGCTGCGTGTTGAAAACTGGGTCAGCAACCACTGAAATCAGATCTCTTTGATCCAATTCATCTTTTCATAGGGCAACTTTAATTTCCAGCACACAAGAGGCAAAGACATTGAGGCCTATAAGGAAGCCTGTCTGATCCGGAAAGTGTTCCAGGGGCGCACCCAAAGAGGCCCCAAACGGGTTGGAAATTGTTCGAACGACTTGGAATCAGTTCGAAATAGTCTTGGCGGAGAGGGTGGGATTCGAACCCACGGTAACTTGCGCTACGCCTGATTTCGA
>JBBAPP010000004.1:0-1910 GCA_040400775.1 Polaromonas sp.
CACCCTATACTCCCTTAGCAGGGGAGCACCTTCGGCCACTCGGTCACGATTCCAGTGGTTTTTATTATCTCACGACTTCAACACCAATCTCAAGCGGGCTGGTCTAAATCAAACGCCTTGTGCAGTGCGCGCACTGCCAGTTCCATGTACTTTTCGTCAATCACCACCGAGGTTTTGATCTCGCTGGTGGAGATCATCTGAATGTTGATGCCCTCTTCTGACAGTACCTTGAACATTTTGCTGGCAATGCCCACATGGCTACGCATGCCGATACCGACGATGCTGACTTTGCAGATTTTGGCGTCGCCAATCACTTCGGTTGCTTTTAAATCAGGCAGCACTTTGGCCTTGAGCAGGTCCATCGCTTTGGTGAAATCATTGCGGTGCACGGTAAAGCTGAAGTCAGTTTTGCCTTCTTTGCTGATGTTCTGGATGATCACATCGACTTCAATATTGGCATCGGCCACAGCGCCCAGAATTTGATAGGCAATACCCGGTGTGTCGGGCACACCGAGCACAGAAATTTTGGCTTCGTCGCGGTTAAATGCGATGCCCGATACGATGGCTTGTTCCATTTTTTCGTCTTCCTCAAAACTGATGAGCGTGCCGGATTTGGCCTCGATGTTGATGTCAATGTCCCAGTCGGTAAAGCTGGACAGTACCCGCAGTGGCACCTTGTACTTGCCGGCAAATTCAACGGAGCGAATCTGTAAAACTTTGGAGCCCATCGACGCCATTTCCAGCATCTCTTCAAAGCTCACGGTTTGCAGGCGGCGCGCCTCGGGCACCACGCGTGGGTCGGTGGTGTACACGCCGTCGACGTCGGTGTAAATCAGGCATTCGTGCGCTTTAAGGGCTGCAGCAATCGCTACCGCCGATGTGTCAGAGCCGCCGCGCCCGAGTGTGGTGACGTTACCGCCGTCGTCAACACCTTGGAAGCCGGTGATGATGACGACCTTGCCTGCGTTTAAGTCAGCGCGTACTTTTTTGTCGTCTATCGACTCAATGCGTGCCTTGGTGTGGGCAGAGTTGGTTTTGATAGCGACTTGCCAGCCCGCGTAGCTGACCGATGGCATGCCTTCAGCTTGCAATGCAATGGCGAGCAGCGCACTCGATGCCTGCTCGCCTGTGGCGGCCAGTGCGTCAAGCTCACGGCTGTGGGTGTCCCCCGGTGAGCTGAGCGACAACTCTTTGGCCAAGCCCAGCAAACGATTGGTTTCGCCAGACATGGCACTTGGCACCACCACCATTTGGTGGCCCGCGCGTGCCCACTTGGCCACGCGCTTGGCAACGTTCCTGATGCGTTCGGTTGAACCCATCGATGTGCCGCCGTATTTATGAACGATTAAAGCCATTTTTTGTTTGAATGAAAAGACTTTGCCAGACTTGGCAAAGCTTCAAATTATATCGAGGCGCTGATCCCTACCTAGGGTAAATACGCAAGCACGTCACCCCTGCGCTCAACGTAGCCGTTGGCCACTTTGATATGCAGTTGTTTGCCCCGGTCAGTGCAGTCGGCAATCTGGCTTTGCATCTCGGCCAACTGGGCCGTGCTGGGGCTGGCTTGGTGGGTGGTTTTTAGCCAGTGCCGTAATGCGTTGGCTTGGCGTTCTGAGCTCAGGCTTTGCAATCCAACAATGCGCGGTGGGTTGCCCGTTTCTGCTATATCTTCAATAGCTATCTGCACAAGTAAAGATTGGGCTGCAGCCGCATGAGCTGCTGAGCGGGCAAAGGTTTTCCGGAACTGCGGAAAAGCCTTTTCAAGCGCAGGAATCAGGTCATGGCGAATGCGGTTACGGGTAAATTGCGTGTCCAGATTGGTGGGATCTTCAACCCAACCTTGGCCGATATTGGCGCTGCCGGGGTGCCGCGCTGTCAAGCCTTGGCTTGCCAGCCAGTTGCGAATCGCA
>JBBAPP010000004.1:2010-23616 GCA_040400775.1 Polaromonas sp.
GACAGCGGCACACCAAGCGCTGTACAAAACGCCGCGCAATGCGCTGCAAAGTCATTGGCCGCTGCCTGCAAACCGTGGTGAATGTGAATCGCCTGCACTTGACCGGGATGCTGGCGAGCCAGCATCAACAGCAAGGCAGTTGAATCAGCGCCGCCGCTGAAGGCAACGGCGACAGGGAGGTGAATACCCTCCGTCAGATGCGTCAGGCTATTTGGCGTCAGCTTTGATGTCGGTAAATCGGCCATAACTTTGAAGTCGCTCATAACGTCTGTCAAGCAGCTCTTTGACCTTCAGGTCGCCGACCTGCCTGAATGCATCGTTCAAGGCCCGCTTTAAAAACGCCGCCATCTGCTTGTGGTCGCGGTGCGCACCACCGACAGGTTCGTTGACAATTTTATCGATGACCCCTAATGCTTTTAGGCGGTGTGCGGTGATGCCCAGTGCTTCGGCGGCAACTTCAGCTTTGTCAGAGGTCTTCCACAAAATCGACGCGCAGCCTTCGGGGCTGATGACCGAATAGATGGAATATTGCAGCATTACCACTTGGTCAGCCACCGAAATGGCCAGCGCCCCACCAGAGCCGCCCTCACCAATGATGGTGGTGATGATGGGGACTTCGAGCTGGGCCATTTCAAAAATATTGCGACCAATGGCTTCAGACTGGCCACGCTCTTCTGCGTCAATGCCAGGGTAAGCGCCAGGGGTGTCAACAAAGGTGAAAACAGGCAGCTTAAATTTTTCAGCAGTCTTCATCAAACGCAGCGCCTTGCGGTAGCCCTCTGGCTTGCTCATGCCAAAGTTGCGCAAGCCGCGCTCTTTGGTGTCACGGCCTTTTTGGTGACCCAGCACCATACAGGCCGTACCGTTAAAGCGTGCCAAGCCGCCAACGATCGACAGGTCATCCGAAAAATGCCTGTCGCCGTGCAGTTCCACAAAATCTGTGAATATTTCACGCAGGTAGTCCAGCGTGTAAGGCCGCTCGGCATGACGGGCGATTTTGGTGATTTGCCAGGGCGTCAAATCACTGTAAATGTCTTTGGTGAGCTGCTGGCTTTTTTTGGCGAGCTGTTCAATTTCTTCAGAAATATCAACCGCTGACTCAGTTTGTACGTAGCGTAGCTCTTCAATTTTTCCCTCAAGATCAGCAATCGGTTGCTCAAAGTCAAGGAAGGTTTTTTTAGCCATGTAGCAGGTCCTTATCAGTCCAACTGCGTTGGAATTGTGTCGAGCGAGCGCCAAATATACCAAGTTGCCACACTGCAGTACGGCGACCAGGCCGCAGCCACTTCACGCGCATCGCTGCGGCTGACGGCGTCACCTGAAAAATAATTTTTGGTAATACCGTTGATGAGCCCCACGTCGTCGAGCGGCAGCACGTTGGGTCGGCGCAGATAAAACATCAAAAACATTTCGGCTGTCCAGCGGCCAATCCCGCGAATAGCCACCAGCTCGGTAATGATGGCCTCGTCGTCCATCGCCTGCCAGTCCTTGACATTGACAGTGCCAGCGTCAAAGTGAATCGACAAATCCACCAGGTATTCAATTTTGCGGGCGCTCAGGCCGGCAGCGCGCATGTCGTCTACTTTTAGCTTGAGGATATTTGCAGGCGTCATTTTTTTTGGCAACGCCTCAAACCGATGCCACACGCTTTGCGCAGCCTTGACCGATATTTGCTGACCGACAATACTGCGCGCCAGTGTGCTGAAGGCATCGCCGCGTGATTGCAGCGTGGTATTGGGAAACAGTGGAATCAGCCGCTTCATCACACGGTCTTTTTTCACAAGGTATTTACAGGCCTCCAGCCAATAGTCAGGCGTGGTGTTGACAATCTCTGGCAAGTCAGTGGCTGCTACTTTTTTCATAGCTTCTTGCACCTTTTTTTAATGGAGTTCGGGCCAAAATGGCAGTTAAAAATCATACTTTAACGAGCCAAACCGTCCCGTTTGGCGAATCTTTCAGCGCAATACCCTGGGCTAACAAGTCGCATCGAATACGGTCAGCCTCCGCAAAGTTTTTAGCCTCTTTTGCTTGCGCCCGCTGGCTGATGAGCTGCGCAATGCTCTCCTCACCCAGACTGGAGCCGGCTTGCAGGTATGCCGCTGGGTCGCCCTGGAGCAGTCCCAGGCAAGCTCCGAGGCTTTTCAGCAGCCCCACCAGGTCAGCCGATCGGGTTTTGTTGGCCTCACTGGCCAGTTCAAACAACACGGCCACCGCCAAAGGCGTGGCAAAGTCGTCATCCATCGCAGCCTTGAAGCGGGCTGCAAACGGGTTCATCCAATCAATCACAACATCAGCCGGTTTGGCCCCCTCAAGCGCTGTGTACAGACGCTTTAAAGCCACCCGTGCATCATCAAGATGGACGTCGCTGTAGTTCAAGGCGCTGCGGTAATGTGCCCGCAGCAAAAAGAAACGAATGGTCTCGGCATCGTACTTTTTCAGCACCTCACGCACAGTGAAAAAGTTACCCAGACTTTTGGACATTTTTTCGTTATCGATGTTGACAAAGCCGTTGTGCATCCAGTACCTGGCCATGGTCTGGCTAAAGGCGCCTTCACTTTGGGCAATTTCGTTTTCATGGTGCGGGAATTGCAAGTCTGCCCCGCCTCCATGTATGTCAAAGCTCTCGCCCAGCAGCGCGCAGGCCATGGCCGAGCATTCAATATGCCAGCCGGGTCTGCCCTTGCCATAGGGGCTGTCCCATTTGGCATCTTCAGGCTCACTGGCCTTGGCAGATTTCCACAACACAAAGTCCAGGGGATCACCCTTGCCATCGTCTACCGCCACCCGTTCGCCAGCCTGCAACGCGTCAAGCGTCTTGCCGGAAAGCTTGCCGTAGTTGGGGAACTTGCGTACCGAAAAGTTCACGTCGCCATTGCTGGCTGGGTAGGCCAGGCCGTTGTCGACCAGCTTTTGGGTGATGTTCAGCATCTGTGGCACGTAGTCAGTCGCGCGCGGGTCGTGGTCAGGCCGGGCGATACCCAAAGCATCAAAGTCACGGTACATTTCCAGCACCATGCGTTCCGTTAGCGCTTTAATGGTTTCGCCATTTTTAACGGCGCGTGCAATGATCTTGTCATCAATGTCAGTGATGTTGCGAACAAAGATAACTGCGTAGCCGCTGGTACGCAGCCAGCGCTGAATAAAGTCGAACGCCACGTTGGCCCGCGCATGGCCGATGTGGCACAAGTCATACACCGTGATGCCGCACACATACATGCGGACGTGACCCGGTGTCAATGGTAAAAATTCTTCCACGCGGCGGCTCAGCGTGCTGTAAATGCAAAGGCTCATGAACTGGTTGGTTGCGGGGTGGGTCGGTGTGAATAGCGCCCTACCCCTCGGCTACAATGTTGCAGTATATATACAGCTCTGCCTGCAGGGCTTAAATTAGCTGAAATGAATCAGAAATTTAATACGTCTTATGGTCACACCAGCAGCTATCTCGAACCAGTCTTTTCACAAATGCCTTCCCGCCGCCTTAGGCTCTTTAGGTATCGCTTGCCTCTTTGCCTTGTTTGCTGCAACTGCGGCCCATGCAGACGAGTACGACGACGTCAACGCGCTGTTACGCTCAGGCAAGCTCGCAGAAGCCTTGTCCAAAGCTGACCAGTACCTGGCAGCCAAGCCGCGCGGCCCGCAGATGCGCTTTATTAAGGGTGTGATTCAAACCGAGGCCGGCAAGGTTGCTGACGCCATTGCCACGTTCACACAAATTACGCAAGACTACCCCGAGCTGCCAGAGCCTTACAACAACCTGGCCGTGCTGTATGCTGGTCAAAGCCAGTTTGACAAGGCGCGAGCCGCCCTGGAAATGGCGATTCGTACCAACCCCAGCTACGCCACCGCACATGAAAATTTAGGCGATGTGTATGCCAAGCTGGCCAGTCAAGCCTACAGCAAGGCGCTCCAACTGGACGGCGGCAACGCCGGTGTGCAGCCTAAGCTGGCATTGATTCGCACGCTGTTCGCGCCAGATGCAAAAGGCCAGCGGCCAAGCGCCAGCACACCCGCATCCGTGCCGGTTGGAGTTGCACCCCCAGGCGCCAAAGCTTCTGCAGCGGTTGCACCCCCAGCCGCCAAAGCGCCAGCAGTGGTTGCCTCCCCGGCGCCAGCAGCCCCCGTTACCGCACCAGCAGCTGCACCGGTTGCCAGCAGCGGGGCAAAAAAAGAGGTAGAAACCGCCGTACGCAACTGGGCGACTGCCTGGTCAGCCAAAAATATGGACGCTTATCTGGGCAGCTACGGCAAAGACTTTGACCCGCTGGGCAACGTCAGCCGCAAAATCTGGGAAGACGACCGGCGCACCCGCATCATGGGCAAGTCACGTATCAACATCAAACTCAACGATCTGTCGGTAGCGCTCAACGGCAACAAAGCCACTGTCAAATTCAAGCAAGCTTACAGCGCCGATTCCATAAATGTTTCCAGCCGCAAAACGCTGGACCTGGTCAAGGCGGGTGACCGCTGGGTGATTGTCAGGGAATCCACCGGTTAATAGCTGTCAGCCAACCCGACAGGTGCGCTTCGGCGCGTTACCTGGATACGGCATGACAGTCATTTCATGATATGAATTTACCGATGAAGCAACAGATAAAAGTATCAGCAATATTTTCTTTTACTGTACAGACCGTACTGGCATTGGTATTGGTAGTGGCACTTTTACTGGTATTGGCATTGACAACACCAGCCGTTCACGCAGCTGAAAAGGAACTCAAAAAATCACGCGATACAACGCAAGAAGCAGGCGTTGAAAACCCCAAAAAAATATCACGCAAAGCGCGCGCAGCTGCCCAAGAAAAAGCTAAAACTGAAGCTGAAAACCGGGATGGCAAGGCTGAGGCCAGGCTGATAGACATTTACAAACTGATTGGCCAGGCAAAGACCCGTGAAGCACTGCCACTGGCTGAAAGTCTGGTGCGCGACAATCCCAACTTTCAATTGGCACAACTGGTTTACGGTGATTTGCTGACGGCGCAATTAAGCTCTGTACGCAACCTGGGCAATGTACCCGAGACCACAGCCAAAGAAGCCGCCCCGCGATTGGCTGGGCTGCGCAGGGAGTCACAGCTGCGGCTGCAAGCCCTGCGCGAGCGGCCAGCCGCGGGGCTGATTCCGTCGCAATTTACTCTGCTGTCGGGGCAAAACAAACACGCCATAGCGGTGGATGCAGGCAAATCGCGACTCTACCTGTTTGAGAACTCGCCCACCGGCATGAAGCTGCTGGCCGACTTCTACATATCCGTCGGCAAATCAGGTACTGGAAAAACCACAGAAGGTGATTTGCGCACGCCGCTAGGCGTGTACTTCGTCACCAGCAACCTCGACCCAAAATCACTTAAAGCGCTTTACGGTTCTGGCGCTTTACCAATCAACTACCCCAACCAGCTGGACGTCAAACGCGGCAAAACCGGTAGCGGAATCTGGCTGCACGGGACACCATCAGAACAATTTTCACGCGCCCCTCTGGACACTGACGGCTGCGTGGTGCTGGCCAACACTGACCTGAGGCGAATCATCAAAACGGTACAGGTGCGCACAACACCGGTGGTGATTGCGCAAAGTCTTGAATGGGTTGCACCGCTCACCGCCAAGGCCGACAGCAAAAACTTTGAGGACGCGCTGACAGCCTGGAGCACTGCCAAATCCAAAGGCGACATGGCGCGCCTGATGGCTTGGTACGCGCCAGATTTCAGCAGCTACGGCAGGACATTGGCTGAATTTACGCCTGCTGTGCAGCTTGAACTCCAACAACTCGGAGGGCGCAGCGTGCAACTCCAGGATCTGTCTTACCTGCGTTGGCTAGACAGCAACGACACCATGGTAGTGTCCTTTAGGGAGCTGGCTCAAGGTGCCAAATCAGGCCCAAGCAAACGTCAGTACTGGACCCGTCAGGGCAGCAAATGGAAGATTTTTTTTGAAGGCAACATACTATGAAATTTGTACCCATAACAACCCGGCGTTTTGGGATGCGGGCAGCATTGGCCGCCACTTTGATGGCCCTTTCGGCCTTGCCCGCGCTGTATGCTGCTAATGCCTTGGCACAAACCGCCCCCAAAGTAAAGTTTGCAACCAGTGAAGGGGATTTCGTCGTGGAAGTCTATCCAGGCTTTGCCCCAAAGACAGCTGAAAACTTTCTGCAATACGTTAAGGACAAACACTATGACGGCACCATTTTTCACCGCGTCATTGGCAGCTTTATGGTGCAGGGTGGCGGTTTTGATAGCGCTTACACACAAAAGCCAAGCCGCGCACCGATTGCCCATGAAGGCCTGGCGGCGCTTGCCAAAGGTGGCCCTAAAAATGTTGAAGGTACGCTGGCCATGGCCCGCACCAACGATCCCAACTCGGCGTCTACGCAGTTCTTCATCAACGTCAAAGACAATGATTTTTTAAACCCCACAGCCAGCAATCCCGGCTACACGGTATTCGGCAAGGTTGTTCAGGGCATGGAGATTGTTAACAAGATCAAATCCGTGCCGACCGGCGCTGGCGGGCCTTTCCCCACTGACGCGCCTAAAACGCCGATCGTTATCAAATCTGCAACCCTGATTAATTAAACCTTTCAACCTTCATCATTTTTTAAGAAACCACTATGAGCAATCCCCAAGTCGAACTCCACATCACTGACCACGGCATCATCACGCTGGAGCTTGACGCAGCCAAAGCCCCGAAAACCGTCGCCAACTTTTTGAGTTATGTCGCCAAAGGTCACTACGCAGGCACCGTGTTTCACCGTGTGATTCCTGGCTTTATGGTGCAAGGCGGTGGCTTTGCTGTCGGCATGAAGCAAAAAGACACCGACGCCAACATTGAAAACGAAGCGACTAATGGTCTGAAAAATGACAAGTACACGGTAGCTATGGCGCGCACCAACGAGCCACATTCGGCCAGTTCACAGTTTTTCATCAACGCATCCAACAACGGTTTTCTAAACCATACCGCACCCAGCGGTTCGGGCTGGGGCTACGCCGTGTTTGGCAAAGTCGTAAGCGGCATGGATGTGGTTGACAAAATTGAAGCCGTCAAAACCGGCAACAAAGGCGGACACGGCGACGTGCCGGTGACAGATGTGCTGATTGAAAAAGCTGTGGCACTGTAATGACCATACCGGAATTAACCGCTGAGCCGACCTGGCAAGCGGTTGATTTCATCTCTGACTTGCACCTGCAGGCCAGCGAGCCGGCTAGCTTCCATGCGTGGCAGCGCTATATGCAGACCACGCCTGCCGACACGGTTTTCATACTGGGTGATTTGTTTGAAGTCTGGGTCGGCGATGACGTGCTGCAAGCGCATTGTTTTGAACAGCAATGCGCACAAGTCATTCTGCAAACTGCTGCGCGTGCGCCAATATTTTTCATGCACGGTAACCGTGATTTTCTGGTGGGCAATGGCTTGCTGGCGGCCTGCAACACCACGCTGCTCAAGGACCCCACGGTTTTGAGCTTCAACCACCAACGCTGGCTGCTGTCGCATGGTGACGCGCTATGCCAGGATGATGTGCCTTACATGCAGTTTCGCCAGCAAGTGCGCAGCGCCGACTGGCAGCTGGCTTTTTTAGCCAAACCTCTGGCAGAGCGTCAGACCATTGCACGCGGTCTGCGCCAGCAAAGTGAGGAACGCAAAAAATCAGGTGTTAAGTACGCGGATGTTTGCGCGAAAGCAGCGCGAAAGCAATTGCTGGAGGCCAACGCAAAGGTGCTGATTCACGGTCACACCCACAAACCAGCCACGCATGATTTAGGCGGCGGCTTGCAGCGCGTGGTGCTGAGTGACTGGGACGCAACAGCCACACCGCCACGCGCCGAAGTGCTGCGGTTGTCAAATGCAGGTTTGCAGCGCATCGCCTTAGATTGAACCCGACAGCATGATCGGCTGGATTCAAAAACTATTTGCACCACCACGCGCCATACCCGACGCACTGTGGCAACTTGCTGTCACCCCATACCCATTTTTAGCGGATCGACCCATAGCAGACCAAGCACGCCTGCGCACATTGACAGCGCAATTTTTAACGCAAAAAGAGTTCAGCGGCGCGCATGGCTTGGCAGTGACAGACGAGATGGCCGTGGCAATTGCCGCCCAAGCCTGCCTACCCGTTTTGAACTTAGGCTTAGAACTGTACGACGACTTCAAAGGTATTGTGGTTCACCACGGCGCGATGCTGGCACGCCGCAGCGTGGTAGACGAGGCAGGCGTGAACCACTTTTACAAAGAAGAGCTGGCGGGCGAAGCCATGCAGGGCGGTCCGGTTACCTTAAGCTGGCAAGACGTCAAGGCGTCAACAGAACGCATGGCGAGCGGCTACAACGTGGTGATTCACGAGTTTATTCACAAACTTGACATGCATTCATCAGCAGGGGGCACAGCCAACGGCTGCCCGCCCCTGCCCAACCGCGCTGCAAAAGTGCAGTGGCAAGCCGCAATGCAAACGGCTTACGAAACCTTTAAAGAGCGCGTCATGATGGCTGAACGCTTTGGCGCTGAACTACCTTGGCTGGACGCCTACGGCGCCACATCACCCGCTGAGTTTTTTGCAGTGACGTCAGAAGCCTATTTTGTCAATCCAAGCCAGTTTGAACTTGAGTTTGCAGGTTTGAAAACACTTTTTGATGCCTTTTTTAGCTCAAAATAGTTATTAAATAGGCCTGAAGACCAATAATTACGTGCGTAAGTAGCTCTTATATTAATAGCGGTCAATTATCAAGTTCCAGCCTTACCGAAGTTGCTAAAACTAAACACGCCTGGATCCCGGATCGGATCAACATCGACCGGGATGATGCTCTTGGGAGGGAACTTGCCTTCCAGCAGCAACTTGCTGAGTGGGTTTTCAATCCGCTGCTGAATCGCACGTTTCAGCGGCCTGGCGCCGAAGACTGGATCGAAACCCACCTTGGCTAGCTCGGCTATGGCGGACTCTGAAACCTGCATCGTCAGCTCCATCTTCTCCAACCGCGCCATCAGCACCTTGAGCTGGATACGCGCAATGGCTTCGATGTTTTTGGCATCGAGCGAATGAAACACCACGGTCTCGTCGATACGGTTTAAAAATTCGGGCCGGAAGTAGTTCTTCAACTCGTCCATCACCGCGTCTTTGATCTCTTCATACGGCTTGCCGACCATGCTTTGAATGATCGGCGAGCCAATGTTGCTGGTCATCACAATCACGGTGTTTTTAAAATCAACCGTGCGGCCTTGGCCGTCGGTCAGGCGGCCATCGTCCAGCACTTGCAGCAGGACATTGAAGACGTCCGGGTGGGCTTTTTCAACCTCGTCCAGCAGCAGCACGCTGTAGGGCTTGCGGCGCACCGCTTCGGTCAAATAGCCGCCCTCTTCGTAACCCACATAGCCTGGTGGCGCGCCGATCAGGCGAGCCACACTGTGCTTTTCCATGAACTCGCTCATGTCGACGCGAACCAGGTGGTCTTCGCTATCGAATAAAAAGCCAGCCAGGGCTTTGCAGAGCTCGGTTTTACCCACGCCGGTGGGACCCAGGAACAAGAACGATCCGGTTGGGCGATGCGGGTCAGACAGGCCAGAGCGTGAACGACGAATCGCATTGGCCACCGCGCCAATCGCTTCGTTTTGGCCGACCACGCGGTCATGCAATTTGCCTTCCATCAGCAGCAGTTTGTCGCGCTCGGCTTGCATCAGCTTACTGACCGGAATACCGGTAGAGCGGGCTACAACTTCAGCAATTTCTTCTGCACCGACTTGTGTGCGCAGAAGCTTGGGCGCAGCGTTGGCACTGGGCGCTGCTTCGCTGTCTTGCGCAGCCTTCAAGCGTTTTTCCAGGTCTGGCAGCTTGCCGTATTGCAGCTCGGCCACCTTGTTGAAGTCGCCCTTGCGGGTTTGTTCTTCGATCTGGAACTTGATCCGGTCGATCTCTTCCATCACATCTTTACTGCCCAGTGCTTGTGCTTTTTCGGCTTGCCAAATCACATCCAAATCAGAAATTTCCTTCTGTAATTTGATGATCTCATCTTCAATCAAACCGAAGCGTTTTTGTGAGGCATCGTCTTTCTCACGGCGCACCGCTTCGCGCTCAATTTGTAATTGAATCAGGCGGCGGTCCAGCTTGTCCATCACCTCGGGTTTGCTGTCGCGTTCAATGCTGATTTTGCTGGCTGCTTCGTCGATCAGGTCAATCGCCTTGTCGGGCAGAAAGCGGTCGGTGATGTAGCGCTGGCTCAGCTCTGCCGCAGCCACAATGGCTGGGTCGGTAATTTGTACGCCGTGGTGCAACTCGTACTTTTCTTTTAGGCCACGCAAGATGGCAATGGTGGCTTCCACCGTTGGCTCACCGACCAAAATCTTTTGAAAGCGGCGTTCCAGCGCAGCATCTTTTTCAATGTACTTGCGGTACTCGTCCAGCGTGGTCGCACCCACGCAATGCAGTTCGCCACGCGCCAAAGCGGGCTTGAGCATATTGCCAGCGTCCATCGCACCCTCGGCCTTGCCTGCACCGACCATGGTGTGCAGTTCATCAATAAAAACGATGGTCTGGCCTTCGTCTTGCGCCAGCTCTTTCAGCACGGTTTTCAGGCGCTCTTCAAACTCGCCCCTGAATTTTGCGCCTGCCAGCAGCGCCGCCATATCAAGCGACAAGACGCGTTTGTTTTTCAGTGAATCAGGCACTTCGCCCGCCACAATGCGCTGTGCCAAGCCTTCAACAATGGCGGTTTTACCCACGCCTGGCTCACCTATCAGTACCGGGTTGTTTTTAGTCCGCCGCTGTAGTACCTGAATGGCCCGGCGAATCTCGTCGTCACGGCCAATCACTGGATCGAGCTTGCCCATGCGGGCGCGCTCTGTCAGGTCCATGCAGTATTTTTTAAGTGCTTCACGATTGCCTTCGCCATCAGCACTGTCCATTTTTTCACCCCCCCGCACGGTATGGATGGCGACTTCTAGCGACTTGCGCGTCAAGCCATGATCTTTGGCTATTTTTCCAATGTCGGCTTTGCTGTCAGCCACAGCCAGCAAATACAGCTCACCCGCAATAAATTGATCGCTGCGTTTGATAGCTTCTTTTTCAGTGGCTTGCAGCAGTTTGGCCAAGTCGGATGACACTGAAATTTGCTCTTGTCCACTGACTTGGGCTATTTTTTTAATAGCAGATTGCACTGATAGTTCGAGTCCTGCAACGTTAACGCCAGCCTTTTCAAGCAGTGCTTTCGGGCCATCATCTTGTTTCAGCATCGCCAGCAGCAAATGCAAAGGTTCGATATAACCGTTGTCATTGGCCAAGGCAAGTGACTGGGCGTCACTCAAAGCTTGCTGAAATTTAGTGGTAAGTTTGTCTTGGCGCATGAAAATGTCCTCGCGGGTGAATCTTGAATTTAAAGCTAATTCGGGGGGATTCACCCATTTTCAAGGCCAGCAACGCCGGCTGGCTTGCGCCAGCTCAAGTGCAAGCGGATGCAGCGGGGTTGGGTATTGGCACAAGCGCTTCGCGCGAGAATCCGGCAATCTTGGCGTAGTTGTCCGAAATCGCCCGCAATTCAGCCTGGCTGATCAAGTCGTCAATATGCCTGAAGGGCTGTCCGCCGCTCAGCGCATCGGCTTTCATGATGATGAAATCTGGCGGCGTGGAGCGGTTGGTTCTGACGATTTTTGCGGTTGGCTCCAGCCGTAAGCCCTCATAATTTTTTAATGCCGCAAGAGGGTCTGCGTGTTTTGCGAGCTCGTCAGCCAAAGTACGTGCATCAATCAGCGCCTGTGCCGAGCCGTTGGAGCCTCGCGGGTACATGGGGTGGGCCGCGTCGCCCATGAAGGTGATACGGCCAAACGTCCATTGCGGTATCGGATCTTTGTCAACCATCGGATATTCAAGGATTTTCTCTGCCTTGGTAATGAGCGCAGGCACGTCAAGCCAGTCAAACTTCCAGTCTTTAAAAATATCCAGAAAATCCGCTGCTTTTCCCGACTGGTTCCAGTCGTTCATGACTTTGGCTTCGCTCTGGATTTCAGCCATCCAGTTGATGAGCTGGTTGCCTTCAGTATCAATCTTGTCGACGATAGGGTAAATCACCATCTTGCCGGTTTCAATCGAGCCGATTCGGATGTAGCTTTTACCTGTCAAAATAGGCTGGTGTTTGGTCACGCCGCGCCAGGTATTGATGCCGGAAAAAGCCATTTTTTCATCGGGATAAAACTGCTTGCGAATGGCCGAGTTGATACCGTCGCAGGCTACCACCACATCAGCATGCACTGGTGCCAGCGCAGCACCGGAAACAGAATCAACGAAATGAATCTTTGCGCCATGCTGGTCTTGCTCAACGCCAGCGCAGCGATGCCCCGTATGGATCTGCTGCGCGCCCAATTGCGCCACTGCCTCGTCAAATAAAATGCGGTGTAACTTGCCCCGATGAATGCCAACTTCGGGCACGGGGTAGCCAGCGTGCCTGCCGCGCGGCTCACTGTAAATATACTGGCCGTAGCGGTTAAAAAATACACTTTCTAGATTTTCAATGCCTGCCGCCTCCAGCTTGGCTTGTATGCCCAGTGCAGCCAGCTCGCGCATGCCGTGCGGCAATAGGGTAATGCCGACGCCGAGCTCTTTGACCTCAGCAACTGATTCGTACACATGGCACGCCATGCCCCTGCGTTTCAGGTTAAGCGCCAGGGCCAAGCCGCCTATACCGCCGCCAACCACAGCGACTCGCAAAGAGAGGTGATGACTCAAGATAATTACTCGGCCGTGATGCTGTTACGCTTGATCACGGCGCCCCAGCGCTGGTAGTCCTGCTTGACGGTGGTGGTCAACTCGCCGGTGGTCGACGAGGCGGCATCCAGACCTGCCTTCGCCAGCACGGCACGTATTTCTGGCAGCTTCATGATGGCGGTGATCTCGGTGTTCAAGCGATTCACAACCGGTGCTGGCGTTTTGTTAGGCACAAAAAAGGCGTACCACATGTCAACATTGACGTCTTTCACACCCAGCTCGTCAAAGGTGGCTACCGCTGGCGCAACCGGGTGGCGTGCATTGCCGCCCACCGCTAGCGCGGTGAGCTTGCCCGAGTTCACAAAACCCTGCGCCACATGCACCGGTAAAAAACCCACCATCAGCTCGCCAGCCAGCAAATCAGTGACATAACCTGCCGTGCCGCGGTACGGCACATGCAAGGCAAACAATTGCGTTTTGGTTTTGAACAATTCCATCGCCATGTGATGCGGCGTACCGATGCCGGGCGAGCCGTAAACGATAGAGCCGGGCTTGGCCTTGGCCTGAGCGACCAAGTCATTCACCGACTTGAAACCGGTTTTGGGGTTGGCCACCAGCATCAGCGTACCGTAAGCTGCCATCGACACCGATGAAAAATCATCGACCGGATTAAACGCTACGTTTTTGTACAACTGCGAAGCCATCAGCATGGTGTTGGCGCCCATCAGCAGCGTGTAGCCGTCAGCGGGTGCTTTGGCTACGTTGTCTGCGCCAATGTTGCCGCTGGCACCAGGCGTGTTTTGCACCACCACGCTTTGGCCCAGGCGCTCGCTGAGCTTGGGCGACACGGTGCGGGCAATGGTGTCCATCCCAGTACCGGGGGTAAAGGGCACAATAATTTTAATGCTTTGGACTGGCCAGGTTTGTGCTACCAAGCTCAATGACAAGGTGGCCAGTAAGGCCGCTAAAAAATGTGGAATGTGACGCTGAATTGGCATGATTTGTCTCTTCTTGATTATTGAGGGTTGATTTTGAAAACCGTCTCGGCATTGGTTTGAAAGAACTTCTTTTTATCCTCTGCGCTCATGCGCATGTTATCCAGCGCGACCACCTCGTCAAGCTGGTACTGGTAGGGGTAATCCATCGCGTACAGCACGCGGTCGACCCCCAGCACCGCTTGTGAAAACTTAATGGCTGGCTCCCACGCCACACCACTATTGGTGATGTAAAAGTTTTCACGCAGATAGTCGCTGGGCTTTTTCTTGATCGGCTGCATGCTGTCATAGCGCTGTGATGCAACTGTGGCGCGGTGCATATAGTCAAGCCGGTACATCCAGAAAGGCAGCGCCTCGCCCATGTGACCAATCACCATTTTGAGCTTGGGAAAACGGTCAAACACACCAGCGGTGATGATTCTCATCGCATGCAGGCCGGTCTCTACGCCAAAGCCGTAAATTGCCCCGTCCAGGCCGCATTCTTGAAACGGCTGAATCATGTTTTTAGGCAGCGAATTGGGATGCAGGTAGATCGGCACGTCATGCGCCTCAGCCGCGGCAAAAATGTCCCAAAACTTCTGGTCAGATAAATACTCGCCATGGGTATGCGAGTTGATGATCACTGAATTCATACCAAGCTTGTTGACACCGCGTTCAATTTCTTTGGCCGCTGCGTTTGGGTCTTGCGGGGCAACGGCGATCATACCGACGAAACGCGTAGGATGCCTGCGAATGCCCTCGGCCAACTGGTCGTTAGCGATTTGGGCAAACGACACTGCGGTGGCTTTGTCCATCGCCTGCACGCCTGGAGCGGTCAAGGCAATGACCTGTTTGTCGATACCGCATGCATCCATATGCTGGATACGCAGTTGGTCTAGATCTGTCAGGCAGCGCATGATGTGCTGGGCACGCGCGCTGGGGCTACGCATGTAAAAACCCATCAAACCTTTAAAGCCGGGGTCGGCATCGCCCTTGTCAAGAATCTTGCGGTAAATGTCCAACATCTCGGGCGGCGCAAAAGCCTCTTCGGTGGCGATGCGTTGGTAAGCACTTGACTTGGGGTTCATGAAAGTTTTCCAGGGAGTTGATAGATAGAGGGAAAAGCCGTACTAATTGATGGTGATGTTGTTGTCTATAGCCAACTGCTTCCAGATCGGGATTTCTGAGGCGATGATTTTTGAAAACTCGGCTGACGTGTTGCTCATAGGCGTGACAGACTTGTCGCTGATTTTTTTCTGCACATCTGGCATGGCAACCACCTTGCCAACCGCTTCTTGCAGCATTTTGATGATCTCTCCTGGCGTGCCAGCGGGCGCGAGCAGGCCAATCCACAAAGACACCTTGATGTCGATGCCCAGCTCCGCCAAAGTAGGAGTGGCGGGGAAGTCCTTCATGCGTACAGCGGAAGTGACCGCCAAAGCCTTAAGACGGCCGCTTTGCAGGCCCACAGACGCTGGGCCCGCGTCAGCCAGTGCCATCGTCACATCGCCCGCCATGACGGCGGTAACGGAGTCGTTGGCACCCTTGTAAGGAATGTGGCTGAACTTGGCACCGGTTTTTTTATTAAACAACTCAGTGATCAGCTGGAACGATGCCAAGCTGGCAGCGTAATTGGCCTTTTCAGGATTTTGTTTGGACTGGTTGACCAGCTCTTGGACGGTCTTGGCCGGGTTGTTGATGTTGACGAGCAGCACCAAAGGGGAATCGCTGACGATGGAGATCGGCGTGAAGTCCTGCGGGGCATACGGCAGCTTGGCATACACCGCGTGGTTAAAGATCATCGGGCCGGGTGCGCCCATCATGAGCGTGTAGCCGTCAGGCTTGGCCTTGGCAACGTAAGTGCTAGCGACAATGGCACCGACGCTTGGACGGTTTTCAACAACCACAGCTTGCCCGATGATGGCAGGTAGTTTTTCAGACAGGATACGCGCCATCGCATCAACGCCGCCGCCGGCTGAGTAGCCGACGATGATCGTGACGGGTTTGGTCGGGTAGTCAGCCGCCAAAGTCGCGAAGGGCGCGCAAAGCACCAGCGCCAATTGGACATGGACGAAAAGCTTTTTTGACTGCATCAACATGTCTGACTCCTGATAATAAATAAACCTATTGCAACCCAATCTGCACATTGAGGACAGCCGCTTGGCCTGCATCTACCGCCTTCAAGCAGCGCGCAATGGCTGCCTCAACATCCGCCGGGTCATGGACACACTCACCGTAAGCACCAAAGGCAACGGCAACTTTTTCAAACTCCCTGTATTGGCCTTGCAGGCGTGCTTGAAACTCATTTGTTTGTACCGCCATCCCATCGGGGTAGACGCGTAATACCGCCTCCTTCACGGCCTGCCAGCCGCCGTTGTCCAGTACCACCGTAAAAATCGGCAAGTTGTAGTGCTGTGCGGTTGCGTAGACCGACGTGGGCGATGAAAAATGAAAGCCACCATCACCGACGATTTGTAGCGTACGTCGCTTGGGATTGGCAAGTTGCGCACCCAGCGCCATGCCACCGCTGTAGCCCAAACCGCCACCTGCCCCACAAAACAGCGTCAAGGGCTGGGTGCGCGGTATTTGGTTCAGCACAGCAAGGGTGTTGCGTATGGCTTCATTGATGACGATGTCGTCAGGGGAGATAGCCGCACCCAACGCCGAGCAAAGCCATGCCGCTGTGATGGCGCCTGGTGTGCCGTGGTCGTCAGCGGCCCGCGCCACTGCGGCAGTGCGCTCGCTGGATGAAGCGACCCAGCCCGCCATACGCGCTGAGACTTTTTGGTGAAATCTATCGTCTGCCTGGGTGCGCACCATTTTGCAAACTTGGCGCAACACGCTGGCGCAATCGGCCTGCACCCGCATGTCGGTGGCAAAACCCCACATCGGGAAGTCTTTTTTGATTGGGTCCACATCAATGTGTATCCAGCGCGTCAGGCTATTTGCCTCAACAAACTTCGGCAACCAGGGCACATCGACATCCAGCAGCAGGCCAACATCAGCATCCAGCATGCCTTTGGCGGGCTCAAAACCACCAAAACACGGCGAGGCGCGGCTGATATTCATGTGGCTGGGACTGAACTCAAACACCCGAATGCCGCAGAGCAAAGCCAACTCCTCGAGCGCGGCGACAGCGTCTGCCTTGCGGCCAAGGTAAGACGTCACCACCATCGGGTTATCGGCGCCAAGCAGTTGTGCGGCAATGGCCTGGGCGCGTTCGTCGTCAATGCCTCCTGCCAGCACCGGGCCATAGCGTTCAGCGCTGAAAGACTGCACCTGATCGCTGGCAATGCTTTCGGCCAGCATTTCGCGCGGCAAAGTTAAATAAACCGGGCCAGGCGGGTCGCTTTGCATGACCGAATGGCCGCGCCGCAACACTTCTTTGGCCAACACGCCGCTGGGCAGCGAATAGTCCCATTTGACATAGGGTCGCACCAAGCTGGCCATGTCAAACGGGTCTTGCACAAAATGAACATAATTGTCGCGCGAGCCTGGCAGCTCACCGCGCAAGGTGTAAGGCGCTTTGCCGGCAACCAACATCACTGGCAAACGACCACGAAACATGTTGTGCATCCCCATGGCCGCATTAGCCGTGCCGGCATCCACATGGACCAGCACAACCTGTCCATGCCCTGTGACAGCCGCAAAACCAGCGGCCATGTGAATGGCGACATTTTCATGCGGCACCAGCAGCATCTGCGGGTGCGGCCTACCTTCTTGATCCCAGCGCGCCAGCGCTTCAATAATCGAGACGTGGTCGGTACCGAGGTTACAAAAAACGTACCCAATACCCAGCTCGGCGAGACCTTCAAGAAAATAATGGGCGCCGCTATAAAGCATCGTTTTCTCCAGGGAGCTCACGCGAACGCCTGGCTTGGCGAGTACCTATCGACACCAGATGGTGTTGTTTTCATCGTTGTCTCCACGATCAAAAAACAGTTTATAAATTGCAAAAGCAAATGAATCGTACCTATGCTAACGAATTTTTAAAGAAGAAACAATGTGGCTTTCCGCCATAAAACCAACAACTGGGCGTGATCAGCGTTAAAGATCGATTCAGAATCAGGACACCACCATAGGTGACAATTGCGCATGCCTGAAACCACTACCAACGCCGCGAAAGACCTTGCCCGGCTGTATGCACGCCCGGGCTTTTTGCTGCGGCGTGCGCATCAAATTTCTGCTGCTGTGTTCGAAGACGAGTGCACCAGCGTTGGCCTGACACCTGCGCAGTTTGGTGTATTGACAGTATTGGCCAGTGCGCCGGGACTAGACCAGTCCAGTTTGGCACGCGCCTTGGGTTTTGACAAAGTGACGGTGCTGCGGGTCTTGCGCGGACTGGAAACACGCGGGCTGGCCAGTCGCTTACCAGCAGCAGATAACAAACGCAGTTTGTCGGTGACGCTCACACCAGCAGGTGAAAAGCTTCTTGAACTGTCACAAAAACCAGCGGAACGTGCCTACAACCGACTGTTGATGCCCTTGTCAGCGGAGCAGCAAACGCAATTTTTGTTGTTGCTCATGGCGCTGACACAAGGACTTGAAGACCGCGCCAGAGCTGTATTTGTACCACCGGAGTTTGATTAAAGCAGCCTAGGGAAGCGCGGATTTATCCACGCTTGCCTGGGCGTTGTGCGCTTGGATACCCCACTTGGCCAGCGCCGCATCGTCGGTCACGCGGGCATCTACCCAACGCTCACCCTCAGGGGTTTGCTCTTTCTTCCAGAATGGCGCTTGGGTTTTCAAATAGTCCATCAAAAACTCGCAAGCTTTGAAGCTTTCGCCCCGATGGGCTGACACGACAGCCACCAGTACAACTTGGTCTAGCGGCTGCAACAGCCCTACCCGATGCACGACACGGGCAGCAAAAATATCAAAGCGTCTTAGTGCCTCGTCAATCATGGCTTCAATGGCTTTTTCAGTCATGCCGGGGTAGTGTTCCAGTTCCATAGCGCTGACAAGGAGGCCATCATTTCGGTCTCTGACGGTGCCCGTGAAGGTGCAAACAGCACCTACGCGTTTGTCGTCTTTTTTGAGCGCGTCGACTTCGGCAGCAAGATTGAAGTCCTGCGTTTGAATGGATACCCTGGCAGCCATATCAACCACCCGTCACAGGTGGGAAAAAAGCCACCTCACTGCCCATAGCAAGCTCGGCTGACTCCTCGCGCATCACCTGATTCAAAGCCATGCGCACTGCCCTGCCCCGGCTCAAGCTGACGTAGTTTGGGCTGCTGGCCAGCAGTTCGTCACGCAAGCCAGCCAGCGTGGTGGCAGAGGTTTCACGCTGCTCGCTGGCGTGGCCTACCGCTTCTCGGATGGAGGCAAAATATTTGATGGTCACCTGCATACTTTGCCCTTCAAGACATCAAATAAGGCATGGGGATGAACTGTACGCTGTCGCCATGCGCAATGGTGTTACCAGCGGGGTTGTCGACCAGCCCATCAGCCCAGACCGCTGAGGTTAAAACCCCAGAACTTTGGTTGTCGAACAGCTCCAGCCCACCTCTTGCGTTATGCCGAACACGCAAAAATTCACGCCGTTTATCGGCTTTAGGCCAATTAAAATGAGCGTTAGCAGCTATTGAATAAGGAGCAACGTTGGAAACCCCTTGCAGCTTGAGAATGAACGGCCTGACGAGCAAAAGAAAAGTCACGAAGCTCGACACCGGATTGCCCGGCAGACCAATGAAGTGCGTCTGGTTAACTTTGCCGTAGGCAAAAGGTTTGCCAGGTTTGATAGCAATTTGCCACAAATTGAGCTGACCCAGCGCCTTCACCGCGGGCTTGATGTGGTCTTCTTCACCCACCGACACGCCGCCACTGGTCAGCACCAGGTCATGCGCGGAGCTGGCCGTTTTTAGCGCAGCAATGGTGGCATCCAGCTTGTCAGGCACGATGCCCATGTCTGTCACCACGCACCCCAGCCGCCGGAGCAACGCACGCAGAAAGAAACGGTTGGAGTTGTATATCGCACCCGGTTTCATATCCACCGGCGCGACATCACCTGGCATCACCAGTTCGTCACCCGTCGAAAACAAAGCCACCCGCACGCGCGCCGCGACCAGCAATTGGTCAAAGCCAATACTGGCTGCCAAGCCAAGCGATGCAGGCGCAAGTCGCTCACCTTTACATAGCACTGCAGCGCCAGACAACACGTCCTCACCGCGCCTGCGAATCCACTGGCCTAATAGGGGTTGCGTCGGCAGGCGAAGCTGTGCGCCGTCAACCGCGCAGTCTTCCTGCATGACGATGGCATCAGCCCCCTCGGGTACAGGCGCGCCCGTGAAGATGCGGGCAGCGCAACCAAGGCCCAGCACATCACCTGTGCCGCCAGCGGCAATGCGCTGGTTGACGTCAAAAGCAGTGGCAGTACTATGCCAGTCAGCACAGCGCACCGCGTAGCCGTCCATGGAGCTGTTGTCGTGCGCGGGAACATCCAGGCTGGCTATCACATCTTGCGCCAGTACGCGGCCATCAGCATCAAAGGTGCTGACAGACTCCGGCAGTGAGAGCGGCAATGCGTGCGCCAATAACTCAGCCAAAGCCGCATCCAGTGGCTTGAGGGGTGCGCGCGGCGTGGTGTTAGACATATCAACCAAGCTGCCTGTCAAACGAATAATCAAACCGCGCCTGCTGGCTGATGAGGTAGTCAGCCACCGCTTCCGCATCGTTTAAATTAAGCACCGGACGCAAGGTTGCATGTGGCAATAGCTCAGGCGCATCGGTGGCAATGGCTACGACAAAATCGTCGTCCATGTACCGCGGTGGTTTACCGACGTAGGCTGCGTTAGGCGCGCGCCAGACTTCAATTTTCATCAAGTCGCTGTCTTTGAAGCCCTCCACCAGCACCCAGTCCACGCCTTCGTACAGCTCGGCAATCATCTGGTGTACGGACATGTCCAAGGGCTGTTCAAATTCACGCATCAAAGCAAAGCGGTTACTCGAAGACACCACAACTTCAAAGGCGCCTGCTTCGCGGTGGCGAAAAGTGTCTTTGCCGGGGCGGTCAATGTCAAAGCTGTGGTGTGCATGCTTGACGACCGAGACCCGCAGACCACGCTTTTTAAGCGCTGGAATCAGCTGCTCGACCAGTGTGGTTTTACCCGAGCCGGAGTAACCGGCAAATCCAACCACGTTCATGAGAGTACTTTCACAGATCGGTATATGCTGTTTATTAAGGAACTAGGTTCACAAAAATTCATAGAAATAAAGGCTCAATGCACATTATTCAAAATGAAATCCTTGATGTGAGCCACATCTGGCGGCATCAGCTTGACCCGCTTGGGCAGCGCCTCAATACCTTCAAACTGCGCTGGCCTAGGCGGCAGTCTGCCCAGTGCTTCTTCAATTGTTTCTGCAAACTTGATTGGCAACGCCGTTTCCAGCACGATCATGGGCACACCGGCACGCATCTGTTCACGCGCCACCTTCACGCCGTCAGCGGTGTGCGTGTCGATGATGTCATTGAACTGCGCATACACGCTTTGAATGGTGGCCAAGCGATCAGGGTGGGTGCTTTTGCCGCTCAAAAAACCGTAGGTAATGGCTGCTGATTGAAAGGCTTCGTTGGCGCTTAAATCGAAATGGCCCACAGCGTTCAACTGGTCGTGAAACAAGCCCTTGGTTTGTGCTCCGTCACGACCCAGCAGATCGAAAACAAAGCGCTCAAAGTTTGACGCTTTGGAAATATCCATTGATGGACTCGAGGTTTCATGGGTATCCTGGCTAGCCCGAACGCGGTAAATACCCGTGCGGAAAAACTCGTCGAGCACGTCGTTCTCATTGGTGGCGACCACCAGTTTGTCAATCGGCAAACCCATCATGCGGGCGACGTGACCTGCGCAAACGTTGCCGAAGTTGCCGGATGGGACGGTGAAGCTGACTTTTGGTAGCGCAGAGCCCTCACCCCTGCCCTCTCCCAACGGTAGAGGGCGTATTACGGATGCATCTGCATGTGCTCGCTCG
>JBBAPP010000004.1:23716-37657 GCA_040400775.1 Polaromonas sp.
GCCCTCTCCCAACGGTAGAGGGCGTATTACGGATGCATCTGCATGTGCTCGCTCGCCCCTTAGGGGAAGGGGTTGGGGTGAGGGGCTGCCCCCGACTTGGGTTGCCTGAAAATAGCCTGCAAAGTAGTAAACAACCTGCGCCATCAAACGCGCCCAGTTAATCGAATTGACCGTGCCAATCTTGTACTGCCATTTGAAATCCAAATCATTCGACACCGCTTTGACGATGTCCTGGCAATCATCAAACACACCCTCAACCGCGATGTTGTAAATGTTCGCGTCTTGCAGGCTGAACATCTGCGCTTGCTGAAACGGGCTCATTCGCCCTTGCGGTGACAGCATGAACACCCGCACGCCCTGCTTGCCGCGCATGGCATATTCGGCCGCGCTGCCGGTGTCGCCACTGGTCGCGCCCAAAATGTTCAGCTCCTCACCGCGACGAGCCAATTCATATTCAAATAAATTGCCCAGCAGCTGCATCGCCATGTCTTTGAAGGCCAGCGTCGGGCCATTTGACAAAGCCTGCAGATACAAACCTTTTTCAAGCGGACGCAAAGGCACAATCGCAGCCGTGCCAAACACGTCTTGCGTGTAGGTTTTGCGGCAAATGGCTTTTAAATCATCAGCCGGGATGTCGTCGATGTACAGCGACAGCACTTCAAACGCCAAATCAGCGTAGGGCAGATTGCGCCAAGCATCCAGCATGGCGGGCGTGACCTGCGGATAGTGATCAGGCAAGTACAAGCCGCCATCAGGTGCGAGGCCTGCGAGCAGAATGTCGCAGAATTTGCGCGGGGTTTTATCGCCACGGGTCGAGAGGTAGTACATCAAGCCAGCTCTTCCTTGCGAATCCGTACGATCGGTGCGAGCACGGTTTTAAGCGCCTGCATTTGCACCAGAGCTTCGTTCATCTTGGCTTCTACACAGTCGTGGGTCAGGATGATCAAGTCAGTTTGCGTTGCGCCCTCGCCACCAACGTCGTCAGCCTCGCGCTGCAAGACCGCATCAATGCTGATGTCTGCTTTGGCCAAAATACTGGTGACGTTGGCCAGCACACCGGCTTCGTCGGCGACATTCAGACGCAGGTAATAGCTGGTCACCACGTCACCCATAGCCAGCACCGGGGTGTTGCGCATGGCGTCAGGCTGAAAAGCCAGGTACGGTACGCGCTGGGCAGCATCAGCGCTGTGCAGGCGTGCAATATCAACCAGGTCGGCAATCACGGCGCTGGCGGTGGGCTCGCTGCCTGCGCCTTTGCCGTAATACAGCGTGGTGCCTACGGCGTCGCCATGCACCATCACGGCATTCATCGCGCCTTCAACATTGGCAATCAGCCGCTTGCTGGGAACCAGCGTGGGGTGAACGCGCAGCTCAATACCGATACCCGTTTTTTTGGTGATGCCCAACAACTTGATGCGGTAACCGAGTTGCTCGGCATACTTGATGTCAGCTGCGCCTAACGTGGTGATGCCCTCGACATAAGCTTTGTCAAACTGCACGGGGACGCCAAATGCCATTGCGGACATGAGCGCAGCTTTATGCGCTGCATCGACACCTTCAATGTCAAACGTCGGGTCGGCTTCGGCATAGCCCAATGCCTGCGCTTGTTTGAGTACCACGTCAAAGTCCAGGCCCTTGTCACGCATCTCGCTCAAGATGAAATTGGTGGTGCCGTTGATGATGCCGGCAATCCACTGAATCCGGTTGGCGCTTAAGCCTTCACGCAATGACTTGATGATGGGTATGCCACCTGCAACCGCTGCCTCAAACATCACCATCACGCCTTTGCGGCTGGCGGCAGCGAAAATTTCAGTGCCGTGTACAGCTAGCAAAGCCTTGTTGGCCGTTACCACATGCTTGCCCGCTTGAATCGACTCCAGCATCAGCTGCTTGGCAATACCATAGCCGCCGATCAGCTCGATCACGACGTCGATGTCGGGGTTGGCAATCACGGCGCGTGCATCGCTGACCACCTTGACATCCGGCCCCACAGCGGCTTGGGCTCTAGCAGTGTCCAGGTCAGCGACCATGGCAATTTCGATACCTCGGCCTGCGCGGCGAACAATCTCACTCTGGTTACGTTGCAAGACCTTGAACACGCCACTGCCGACAGTACCGATGCCTAAAAGGCCAACTTGAATCGATTTCATATGTTTTTAACTATCTAAAATGGCTATAAGCCAATAAAATCATGCGCGAGTTGCTACTAATTTAATAGCTGACGGTACAGTCGTCTTAGTTGGTGGTTGGCCTTCCCGTTTGCGGTACGACTCCAAAAACTTGGCGATACGCCCAATCGCCTCACGCAAGTCGTCTTCATGCGGCAAAAACACGATGCGAAAATGGTCAGGATCTGGCCAGTTAAACCCTGTACCCTGCACCAGCATCACGCGGGTCTCGCGCAGCAGCTCCAAGAAAAACTGGCGATCATCGGTGATCGGATAAATAACCGGGTCTAGCTTGGGGAACATGTACAGCGCCGCAACCGGTTTAACGCAAGTCACGCCGGGGATGGCGGTGATCAACTCAAACGCCAAATCGCGCTGACGGCGCAGCCTGCCGCCTACGCAGGTCAAGTCATTGATGCTTTGGTAGCCACCAAGTGCGGTTTGAATCGCCCACTGGCCGGGCACGTTGGAGCACAGCTTCATATTGCTGAGCATGTTCAAACCTTCGATGTAGTCGCTGGCAGCACGCTTATCGCCCGACACCACCAACCAGCCAGCGCGGTAGCCGCATGAACGGTAGCTTTTGCTGAGCGAGTTGAAGGTCAGCGTCAGCACATCCGTCGACAAGCTGGCAATGGCGGTGTGTTTCACGTCGTCGTACAAAACCTTGTCATACACCTCGTCGGCCAAAACGACCAGGCCATGCTCTCGTGCCATCGCAACAATGCCATTTAACAAGTCGTCTGAATACAAAACGCCCGTCGGGTTGTTCGGGTTGATGACCACAATCGCTTTGGTGCGCGGGGTAATTTTGGCTCGTATGTCGGCCAAATTTGGCATCCAGCCATTCGCCTCATCGCACAGATAATGCACCGGTGTGCCGCCCGAAAGTGTGGTGGCCGCCGTCCACAACGGGTAATCAGGCATGGGCAGCAGCAGCTCGTCACCGTTGTCAAGCAGCGCGTTGGTGGCCATGGTGATGAGCTCACTGGCACCATTGCCCAGGTAAATGTCGTCCAGCGTGACGCCTTTGATGCCCTGCTTTTGGGTTTCGTGCATCACCGCTTTACGCGCTGCGAAAATACCTTTGCTGTCTGAATAGCCCGCCGAGTTGGGCAGGTTGCGGATCATGTCCTGCTGAATTTCTTCAGGCGCATCAAAACCAAAAACCGCCAAATTGCCCAAATTCAATTTGATGATTTTTTGACCCTCGTCTTCCATCTGGCGTGCCGCGTCCATGATCGGACCACGAATGTCGTAAAGCACGTTGGCAAGCTTGGCAGATTTGGTGATAGGTTTCATTGGCGGATTCCTAGAAGCGGAGCCTATAATTTGACCACATAAATGCTGCAAGACAGCATCCGTTAAAAACTGGCTACTCATGAAACTCCAACCCGACCGTTTAGAAGTGCAATCGATAGTAGCTTACGGCGTTGGCTGGGTGGGTTTGGGTATTAACGGTGTGGCTGAAAAAATTGAGCGCAGCATCGTGATTGGCTCACGCGGCGAAAAGTTTGACTGGAAATGTCTGCGTTTTGAAGACCTGATGGAAGAGCACTTCACGCAACTGGCGGCCACACAGCCCGAGCTGGTGATTTTTGGCAGCGGCACGCGCTTGCGCTTTGCACCACCGGTCTTCATGCGTGCCTTGATGCAACAGCGCATCGGCATTGAAACCATGGACACGCTGGCTGCTTGCCGCACTTATAACATTTTGGCAGGCGAAGGCCGGCACGTGATTGCTGCGCTGCTGATTGAGCGTGAGGGCTAATCTGGGGTGGCTTTCAGGGTAAAATGAAAGACGATACAGGCTGATACAGCCCCAGCAGTACAGCGCTTTACATAAACATCTTCGTCAGGGTCCTCTCAGTATGGCAGTCGTCGTCAATAAACTCCTCCCCGAATTTGAAGCAAACGCAACAGGCAGCCTGAAGGTTTCCAACCAGTCCCATATTGGCAAAGTAGTGGTTCTGTACTTCTACCCCAAAGACAACACCCCCGGCTGCACCACTGAAGCGATGCAGTTTCGCGACCGTTATAAGGATTTCGTCAAGGCAGGCGCCACGGTGTTTGGCGTATCGCGTGACAACATGAAGTCCCATGACGAATTCAAAACCAAGCTCGAACTGCCATTTGAATTGATTGCAGACACCGAAGAAAAAATGTGCCACATGTTCGGCGTGGTCAAAAACAAAATTATGTACGGCAAAAAAGTCAAAGGTATTGAGCGCAGCACGTTTTTGATCGCTGCTGACGGTACGCTGGCTGAAGAGTGGCGCGGCCTGAAAGTGCCGGGCCATGTGGATGATGTTTTGAAAGCCGTGAAAGCGCTCAAAAAAGCGGCTTAAAGAGGTTTTCAGTGTGTCACGCGAGTTGTGCATAATGGATTAATCTTGTTGGAAATCACACACCGCTCTGTTTTTCAAAGCCGCCCAGCATCTGGGGCGGCTTTTTTATTTTCAAATCCCTGTTTTTCCTAAAACCCTCCTTGAAAGCGTTTTAAACACCATGCCCCTGCCCCCAGCCCCGACCAAGCGTGCCGCCCTGCTGTCCAGCGATGCCATGGACGCACCTGCCAGATCGCCGTCCAAAGCAGCGCAAAGAACGGGCAACAGTCCACGCGCCGCCAAACCGCCGGTACTGGATTTGTTTGACAATCGCGCTACAGCTCCAGGCGGCGTCGATCATCCCGCTGCATTCATAGATAAAGATTCCACTAAACCAATTAATACGGGGGCAAGCAGCTATAAAAAAAGCAGCATTGAACGCCCGCAAGTTGTGCTCCAGCCGAAACCTGTGAAAAAGCCTAAACACACTGGCCCGACCAAGCTGTTCGTGCTGGATACCAACGTGCTGATGCACGACCCGATGTGCCTTTTCAGGTTCGAAGAGCACGACATCTTTTTGCCGATGATCGTGCTGGAGGAACTTGACGGCCACAAAAAAGGTATGACTGAAGTTGCTAGAAACGCCCGTCAAACCAGCCGTTCGCTTGACGCGCTGGCCGGCGCAAAAGATGCCGAGATCACCAAAGGTTTGAAGCTTGACACCACGGGACACCGCGAGGCCAAGGGCTGCCTGCTGTTCCAAACCAAACCACTGGACTACACCCTGCCCATGAGTTTGCCGCAAGGCAAGGCCGACAACCAGATTTTGGGCGTGGTCGAAGCGCTGCGCAAAGAATACGCGCCGCGTGAAGTCGTGTTGGTGTCCAAAGACATTAATATGCGCGTCAAGGCAAGGGCTCTGGGCTTGGCGACCGACGACTACCAAAACGACAAAACGCTGGAAGACGGTGACTTGTTGTATTCAGGCGTTTTGGCGTTACCGAATGATTTTTGGACGCGTCAAAGCAAAACCATTGAGAGCTGGCAACAAGGTAGCTACAACTTTTACCGCATCACCGGACCCATTGTGAGCAGCTTGCTGATTAACCAGTTCGTGTTTTTTGAAGCGCCAGGCGAGCCGCCGCTGTATGCGCGAGTGACTGAAATCCGAGCCAAAACCGCCGTACTCAAAACCCTGAAAGACTTCAACCACCTGAAAAATGCGGTATGGGGAGTGACCACCCGTAACCGCGAACAAAACTTTGCCATGAACCTGCTGATGGACCCGGAGGTTGACTTTGTCACACTGGCCGGTACTGCAGGCAGTGGCAAAACGCTGATGGCACTGGCCAGCGGCCTGACGCAGGTACTGGACGACCGCCGCTACACCGAAATCATCATGACCCGCGCAACCGTCTCGGTCGGTGAAGACATTGGCTTTTTACCGGGCACTGAAGAAGAAAAGATGGGCCCCTGGATGGGCGCACTGGACGACAACCTGGAAGTATTGGGCAAAACCGAAAACGGCTCAGGCGAATGGGGTCGTGCGGCAACCAATGAGCTGATCCGCTCACGCATCAAGGTCAAGAGCATGAACTTCATGCGTGGCCGGACTTTTTTGAACAAGTATGTCATCATTGACGAAGCGCAAAACCTGACGCCCAAGCAAATGAAAACGCTGATCACCCGCGCCGGTCCAGGCACCAAAATCATTTGTATGGGCAATTTGGCGCAGATTGACACGCCCTACCTGACCGAAGGCTCATCGGGCATGACGTATGCCGTAGACCGCTTCAAGGGCTGGCCACATGGCGGGCACATCACACTGGCGCGCGGTGAACGCTCACGACTTGCAGACTTTGCAAGCGAAGTTTTGTAAAAATCGCTGCCTGAAACGCAAAAAGCCAAGTCAGTTGACTTGGCTTTTTTATTTCAAATTTACTTTAAATTTTTGGTGGGAGATGCAAGTTTCGAACTTGCGACCCCCGCACTGCAACAAGCCAAAGTCAATGTCGACTTCGGGCTATCGGTTAAGCGTGCTGAAATTCCGCCTCGGGCGATCTGCTGACGTTCGCGAGTGGCAGCTTTGGAGCATTGATTTTGGTACTGTTGCCAGCTCTGGCGTTTGTAACGAGACTTCCGCTGCGGGCTGATTGCAGCTGCAGAGGTTTCAGAACTGGTCACTCTAAACCGGTCACCGAACTTTGCAAATAGAATGTGGCAGCGTGTCTATGATTTCAACTACTGCAGTACCCGGACCTGGTCACAAGCGGTCCATCCCAAGTAGCGCCACCAGGGAAAGTCAGAGCGTGATGACCGTTGCTTGTCCCGAGTTGTCAGCTTTCGGCCATAAGGTTTATTCTCTGAACAGTGGCCGTAGTGCACGCGGGCGCGCGGTGCTAGCCGCTTCAGGCCCATGAACAACAGTCCCGCTTTCATCATGCCGCCCCTTCACGATTCGCGAGAAGCAGTTTTGCGCCTGCTGGTCACGCTCGCGCTGATGGCAATCGGCGCGGCTGGCATGTACGTTGTACCGGTGGTTCTGCCCGCCGTACAGGTCGAGTTTGGCGTAGCGCGTGCGGACGCGTCATTGCCCTATACGCTGCAAATGATCGGCTTCGGCCTCGGCGGCATTCTGATGGGCCGCCTAGCCGACCGCTTCGGCATTACGGTGCCGCTGTTGCTCGGGGCGGTATGCCTGGGCCTGGGCTTCATGATGGCCGCCTTATCACCCAATATCTGGGTGTTCATGGCGGTGCACGGCATCCTCATTGGCATGCTGGGCGCGTCGTGCACGTTCGCGCCGCTAATCGCAGACACCTCGCTTTGGTTTGTGCGCCGCCGCGGTATCGCCGTTGCCGTGTGCGCCAGCGGCAACTACCTGGGCGGTGCGATCTGGCCGCCCATCGTCCAGCACTTTGTCGAAAGCGTGGGCTGGCGCACCACCTACTTCGGCATGGCAGCCTTCTGCACCATTTGCATGAGCGCGCTGGCGCTGATGATGCGGCGCCGCCCGCCGCTGGCAGGGGGTACGCCCGTGACGACAGGCCATGGCGCGCCAGGCAGCATGCCATTCGGATTCACGCCGGGCAAGGCGCAGGGGCTGCTATGCGTGGCCGGCGTGGCGTGCTGCGTTGCCATGTCCATGCCGCAGGTCCACATCGTCGCGTACTGCACCGACCTCGGCTTCGGCGCTGCGCGCGGCGCCGAGATGCTCTCGATCATGCTGGGCTTCGGTATCGTCAGCCGCCTTGTTTCGGGTGCGATCTGCGACCGCATCGGCGGCCTGCGTACGCTGCTGCTGGGCTCGGCGCTGCAAACCCTCGCGCTCGTCCTGTTCCTGCCCTTCGACGGGCTGGCCTCTCTCTACGTTGTCTCGGCGCTTTTCGGTCTGTTCCAGGGCGGAATCGTGCCCGCGTACGCGATCATCGTTCGCGAGCACTTCCCGACCAAGGAAGCGGGTGCGCGCGTGGGCACCGTGATCATGGCAACCCTGGTCGGCATGGCTATTGGCGGTTGGATGTCCGGCAAGGTGTTCGACCTGACCGGGTCGTACCACGCCGCCTTTCTCAACGGCATCGCCTGGAACCTGCTGAATTTCGGGATCGTGCTCATGTTGCTGGTGCGGGTGCGGCGGAGCCGGCGGCGCGCGTTCGCAGTGGCCTGACTTCAACGGTCTTTTTATTTCATGCTGGACTTGCACTTACAAAAATAATCCAGCCTTTGATGGTCTGAAGTCACCAATTGAGATACCTGCTGCAGCAGTTGCATCTGTGGGTTATTCTTGGCCCAAAGGAAAGTTCAATCAAGGCAAATGCGCCACAAATCGGCAGGGCGCAATTTGGCACAAATAGATTTGCCCGGTAAGAAATATATGGCAAAACGCAATTACCTTAACCGTGAATTGGCTGAAGGCATACGCAAGGTAGGCTTTCGCAAGTGGTACGAGCGCGAGTTGCTATCCAGCCATGCCCATTTGCTGCTCGCGCTACTCTGTACCATCGCGCTGATGGCCGGCTTGGAGCTTATTCAGGGTGGAACCGTGACAGAAAAACTGCTAAATATCGGCATGCTATTTGTCAGCGGCGCCATCGGACTGTGGGCCCTGCGCCGCTACCTTTACTTGCTGATGCACGCCGAAACCTTGGCCGACCAAGCCAAGTGTCCAAGTTGCAAGGAATACGGTCGATTAACGTTAGTTAATGAAGATCGCCGCAATGGGCAACTGCGGGTGCGATGCCGCAAGTGCAGCAACGAATGGACTCTGTTTCCGTAGTGTGAGACTGCTCGAAAGATAAGCAGCAACCCGCATGGTTGCCAGGTTTTCTAAAACGAAAACCAAATTTGTCCTCCAGTGTGTATCCCCACTTTGCCTTGGCTACCTCTGGCTGCCTAAGCCTACCACTTGGCCTTCTGCCACCATTCGATCCGCTGGGTATTGCTGCAAAAACTCCATGTTTTGGCTTGCTGGTGCAGCTAGCCAGTCCGTGTATGAGGCCTCGGGCAATATCACTACCATGCGCTTTTCGTCAGCCGGCTTGTGATAAAGACGCATCAGGGCGTGGTCGTCTGCATTGATGGTCAGCATGGTGAAGCTGGCAACCCATGCGCCAGATGGCGACTTCCAGACGCTCCAAAGGCCTGCCAGCCCCATAGGTTCGCCGTCGCTGCGCGCAATGCGCGTTGCTTGCGCCCTTCCTGTGCGCCAGTCAGGCTCATAAATCGCGTCCGCCGGAATGATGCATTTGTGCCCCTTGCGCCATGCGTCCCTGAAACTGGGTAAGGTGGTAGCTGTCTCGCTTCTCGCGTTGAAGGTACGCCGCGCAAACTTATCGTCTTTGGCCCAACTCGGAATCAGCCCAAACACACCCGGCAGAGTTTCACGCGCTGGCACAACATCATCACCCGCGTCAGCCACCAGCGGTCGACGTATAAAAAGCGCTTGGTACATTGGCCAAACGTCATTAACGCCTTCATAGGGCGGTAGTTTGACGTTAAACGCCTTTTCAAATTTGGGTCTGTCTTTGATGGCTTGGTAGTGACTGCACATCTGCACATTTTGCCGCGTCCAGCTTTGCAGCGCCGCACAGCTGAATGCGGTATGCGTAAAACAGATTTACGCCAGGATGGTTGTGCGGTGTGGATACGGATGCGGATGTGGATGTGGATGTGGATGCGGATGTGGATGTGGATGTGGATGTGGACTAACACGGGAAAAAATGCACTGCATTGAAATTGACAGCGAATTTCAAGCACTAATCCCGCCGTTGCCGGAAGATGAACGCGCCCAGCTTGAGGCGACCCTTTTGGCAGACGGATGCCGTGACCCGCTTGTGGTTTGGGGTGACAATAGAAGGTGTCCGAAACAACACCCCATGACATGAGATGAGATGAAAATTTTTTATGGCTGGCGCATGGTTGGCGCGGCGTGTGGCCTCCAATTTTTGCTGGGAGCCTTGATGTTGCAGGCTTTCGGTCTGTACATCGCGGTTTTGTCGGGAGAAATGGGCTGGAGCAAGACCACCTTGTCGGGCGCTGCGGCTCTGCAGTCAGCAGAGGCGGCAATCATCGGGCCGCTGCTCGGTTGGTTGATGGACCGTTGGGGCCCGCAATCCATCATTCGCTGGGGCATCGTGGTTTTCAGTGCCGGGCTCTTGCTGCTGAGTCAGGTGGACAGCGTGACCACCTTTTATGCCAGCGCTATTTTGATGGCTGTCGGTGCCAGTCTGGGCGGCTATTTCCCGCTCTCGGTGGCCATCGTCCACTGGTTTGAAAAACACCGCGGCCGTGCGCTGTCCATCATGAGCCTGGGTCTGGCGATGGGCGGTTTGGTGGTGCCCGCCATGGCTTGGTCCATGCAACAGTGGGGCTGGCGCGCAACGGCGGCGGCTTCAGGCGTCGTGGCCCTTCTGGTTGGTTTGCCGTTGGCGCGCATGATCCGTCGGCGTCCAGAAGACCACGGTGAATTTGTCGACGGCATTCGCCCGCAAGACGAGACGCCTGAATCGGCCGTTTTGAAAGCCTCCGGGCAACAAGAATTCTCACTTCGCGAAGCCCTCAACACGCAAGCTTTTTGGTTGCTGTCGATCGGCCACGGGCTGGCTTTGCTGGTGGTCACCGCCGTCAATGTCCATGCGATCACCCACATGAAAGAAGGACTCGGTTACACCTTCGCAGCGGCGGGCTGGGTCATCATGCTGATGACTTTCGGTCAATTGGTGGGTGTGCTGCTGGGCGCCGCTGTCGGTGACCGGTTTGAAAAACGAAAAGTGGCGGCACTGTGCATGTTGTCGCATGCCCTTGGTTTGATGTTCCTGACGTATTCAAGCCAGATGCAGGGCTTGATCGCCTTCGCTATGTTTCATGGCTTGGCTTGGGGTCTGCGCGGTCCTTTCATGCAGGCGATCCGGGCCGATTATTTTGGCCTTCAGGCGATCGGCGCCATCATGGGTATTTCGGCCGCGATCATCGCCGTGGGTCAGATCGCCGGGCCGATGGTCGCCGGCTTATTGGCTGACCTGACCGGGGACTATCGGCTCGGCTTCACCGTGCTGTCGATATTGGCGGCACTGGGGTCGGTGTCATTCATGCTGGCGAAGAAACCGGTGCGAACTGTTTTGGCGTAATGTCGTCCAATGCGCAGCGTTGCGTCGTTCAGACTCGGTCAAGGTTAACAAGTACGGGCGTAAGCTGGGCAAGACGCCTGGCCAGTCTGGATGCAACCTGGTGCAGTTCAAGCGCGGTCTGGCATGGCACTACAAGCTAATTGACGGATCACTTCCAACGCAGATCTAATTTACGGTTCGAACCACGTTTCCTATCTCGCGACAGCAATGGCAAACCAACACCACTTTGAGTGAACTGCTTAGGCCCAGTAGAACAAACCTTTCCTTTTCGTCGGAGTGATCAGGGTCATCAATCAATTTGGCGCTCTCGTAGAAGAAAACCGTACGCGCTTCCTCGAAAGAAATGCCATGTTTCTTTTCGTTAGCAGAAGCTTTTCTGAGATCTCATTCAAGCTTAATAATACCTAAAACTACATAGTAATTTATTTTCAGATTTTTGCAATAGATCGATGCAATCAGATCGATGCAATCAATACTCACATGGCAGCATGATCACCCAGTTCTCGCCGTCCCAGCACGCATGCAAAGATATGGAGTGCATTGGAAAGTCTGTGTATGGGACTTTTTGATCAGGACAATGATGTTGCTGACGCACCTTGCCCAATCAAATAATTCTTTAAGTTTGTCCTCGCGCCATTCCAAGTTGTACTCTGGATAAAGATGATCGAACAAGGCGATGTTACTGACATCATCGCCGCTTAGATATGCATCTATCTCTTCATCAGTCGTAGCGGCAGAAAGTGACTGAATTGGAACTTGAAGTGAGTTTTGTATTGTGGCCAGTGCTGTTAGTTTCACCAGTGAGTTCTGTCCAGAAAACTTGGTGCCTAGGACAACTGTTTGAACAATGTCCCAGTCGTTGTCAGTGAGCCACTTGTGAACGCGGATCTTTTTGGGGCCGATCTGCCCGCCTTTGTTTGCCAGTTGTTCTAGTGAAATTGCGTAAAGTCCTATTTTGCGTTGCTCGGGTGTTAACCCGCGCTGTAGGGCATCAAACAGCATGCATTCAATAACACTGATGTATTTAGCCCTGATGGCCACTTCAAATTCCCCCACCTTTGGCCAGTCAAATTCCCCCAGGCAGGACAGCTAAATTATCGACTTTTTGGCCTGTCTGGTTCTGAACTCCTTTCTTGGTAATTTCTCCCCTGTCTTTTTGGATTTTTTATAAACGGCTGTTTGGCAAGCGCAGCGCGTCAGGCCGAAGGCGAAACTGACCTTGCCCCTGTTGTCCGCACTCCATAGGCTGCCCATTATGCGGACTTTCTTTCTTGCTGCTGTGCCGCGATCCAGCGTTGCTCAAACGTCATCGGGCTGACATAGCCCAGCGTTGAGTGCAATCTCTTGTGGTTGTAGAAATTGATCCAGTCCATCACCTCGTCCATGGCCTCGCGCCGGGTGGCAAACCGCCTGCCGTACAGCCGACCGACCTTCAGGCGGCCCCACAGGCTCTCAGTTGGCGCGTTGACGCTCCTATGTCAAGCAGAAGATGCAGAGTCTTTCAGGTCGGCCAGGATAAGTGGGTAAAGCTCACGAACGATGTAGCGCTTTAGACAGCGGTGAATCTCCTTTTTGGACAGTCCTTCGCTTGTCCGTCGTGCAACGTATTGCCGGGTGCGGGCATCACTTCGCATGCGAACCATGGCAATGGTCCACAACGCGTTGTTGGCTTGGCGATCTCCGCCGCGATTGAGCCGGTGGCGATGAACCTTGCCAGAAGATGCCTGAAGAGGGCTGGTACCGCAAAGCGCCGCCAATGCTGCTTCGCTGTGCAACCTGGTGGGATTGTCGCCAGCAGTTATCAGCAAGGCGGCCGCTGTTTGCGGGCCGACACCGAAGCGAGCAAGAAGCCTGGGTGCAGTTTTTTTGGTCAGGCGGGCCAGTTGGGCATCGAGCTCGCGTAGCTCGTCATTCAGGGCGGTCCATCGCTTTGCCAACAAGCGCAGAGCTGTTTGCAGGCTGGCCATTGCCACTGAGACAGTGCCTTGAGAAAGTGCTGCACATGCCGCCACGCACTTTGCGGCATCTGCCTTGTAGACTTCATCGCGGATCGCCTGCGGCGCGCTTACAAGCAACGCCTTTATTTGATTGATGGTTTGGGTCTTTGCCTTAACTGCACTTCGGCGTACCAAGCTCAACGTACGCAGCGCCTCTGCTGCGCCATTGTGTATCTTGGGAATTGACGCAGCGTCGCCTGCCAAGACAGCTCTGGCGGCGCATTCTGCATCGGTGGCGTCGCTTTTGCCGCGCCCGCGTCGGCGAGTTCGGTCTGGTCGGTTGATCTCGATGACTTTGACACCATTGCCCTGAAGCACATGCGTCAGAGCTGCACCGTAAGAGCCTGTGCCTTCAACGCCGGCGCGGCGCAGCAGCCCGAATGTTTGAGCCCAACAGAGCAATTGTTTGTACCCTTCGTTATGGGTGCCCACCGACAGGGTGCCCAGTAAACGGCCAGCTGTGTCTATGACGACACCTACGTGAATGTCAAGATGGGTGTCAACGCCCAGAATTATTTCTGCGCGGGTTTCCTGGTTTTCCATGCGATCTCCTTATGTTGAGAAGCAGTGGCGTCACCAAACCATACAGAAGGACAGGACACTCAAGGTGCAGAACAAGGCTCCTATTAGGTCACTTGCAGCAGGCCCGGCGTTGCCGAGATGAGCGCTGCAATCGGTCGACAGGTCAACGCAAAGGCATGATGCCAATCCCAGCACGGGTCAGACCAAATGCAGCACTCAAGGAGATCTTAGATTGAGTGTCCCAGAAGTTGCCCTTGCGGCTCATCGAGGACTTCATCTCGTAGCCCGCAAGCGCGTTCTG
>JBBAPP010000005.1:0-10042 GCA_040400775.1 Polaromonas sp.
GGCACGGTGGCATTCAAAATGGCAGACAAACCGGTGGTGATGGACTGCAACGAATACGCAAAACAGGCAAACGGTATGGCTGAGTTAAAAATACCCATCAAGAATATTTTTTTCCAGTGTTTTTGCAGATCGGCCAGCAGGCCCTTGACGATCACCATCGGCAGCAGGAAAGCCGCAGCAATCGCCACACGCCCTGCGGCTGTTGCCAACGGGCCAAATTCAGCAGTTGCAAAGTGCATGAATAAAAAAGACGAACCCCAGAGCGCACCGAGCGCCAGATAGTCGAGCACCCATGGTTTTTTAGCAGTTATCAAAGCAGGTTTTCTTTTAGTGCGCCCTCTAGCCTGAGCAACGCTGTTTTACGGTCCAGCCCACCAGCATAGCCTGTCAGTGAGCCATCAGCGCCAACTACCCGGTGGCAAGGCACGATGATGCTGATCGGGTTGCGCCCCACCGCTGCGCCCACCGCCCGAACGGCAGCGGGGTTGCCGACGCTTTTGCTGATGCTGCCGTAGCTGGTCATGCTTCCGGTCGCGATGCTGCGCAAAGCCTGCCACACCGCTTGCTGAAACGGTGTGCCACCGGACAGATCCAGGGGCAGGTCAAATACGCATCGCTGGCCGGCAAAGTATTCGCCAAGTTGCTGCAGAGCTTTTTTTAGCACCGGATGCGCGGCATCTGTTGGCCATGGCGATGCTGCTGCCAGCGCGTCAGGCCGGTGGCGCTGCCCTTCAAACCACAGGCCTGCGAGCCCCAAGCGGGTCGCGGCCAGCGTGATGGTTCCCAGCGGGCTTTGACAGCGGGTTTGAACGATGGAGGGGTCGAATCTCATGGTTTTTGCCTTTTTTGATGCCTTTTTTGATGCCTTTTTTTGGTGCTATTTATGGCTCCAGCACAATGGATTCGGGCGCAGACAGCTCCTGAATGAATAGCGTTCATGTTGCTGTTCCATGCCACGCGCCTGACCAGGTGCGGATAACGGCATAGCTGCGCCAGGGCTTCCAAGCCAGCGATGCCGCCTCAGCCAGCCGTGCCGGATTTTTAAGCCCTTGCACGCCGAGTATTTTGTGCAACGCTACGTCGCCTGCCGGAAAGGCATCCGGCCAGCGCAGGGCGCGCATGGCAATGTACTGCGCCGTCCAGTCGCCAATGCCGCTCAAGGCTTTGAGCGCTTGTACGGTTGCCTGTACGTCTGCGCTGCCATGCAGTTGCAAGCCGCCTGTTACCGCTTTTGCCAGGCCAATGATGGCCGCTTGTCTTTGCCTGACAATACCGAGCTGGCCCAGTTCATCACCTGTTGCTGCAGCCAAAACTGATGGCGATGGAAACAGCCGCGTCAACTCGGGCCACGGCGTGGCCATCGGCTCGCCGAATGTGTCCACCAGGCGCTGCGCTAGCGTACGCGCCGCTGCCACGGTGATTTGCTGGCCCAGCACCGCGCGCACGGCCAGCTCAAAGCCATCAAGTGCGCCGGGCACGCGCAGGCCATCGCCTGTCGGGAAATCGTCATGCAGCACGGCTTGGATGGCTTGGGGGTCAGCGTCCAGGTCAAACGCTGCGCGCACGCGGCGTATCACCAGGGGCAGTACTTCCCGTAGTGAATCGCTGACGCTCAGTACCAATTGATGGCGTGCTTCGTCAAAGCGCATCTGCAGCCAGCCCGTGTGCTTTTTACCTGCTGTTTCAATGCCAAATGTGCGCCTCGCTGAATATTCACCGGGGCTAGCAGTTATTGACTCAATCGTGTGGATGCACCGGGTTTGCATAAACGCCAGCATGGCCGCCGCGTCATACGGCGGGCGGTAGCCCAAGCGCACCGTGATGCCTTGATCGCTAACGGGGCTCTGGGGCGCAGCGCGTCTGAGCTGCGTTGGGTTAAGTTTGTAATGCGCTGCAAAGGCTGCGTTAAAGCGCCGCACGCTGGCAAAGCCGCTCATCAGCGCGATTTGGGTGACGGGCAGGTGCGTGTCTGCCAACAGTTGCTTGGCGGTCAGCAGCCTGCAAGTTTGCAGGTATTGCAGGGGCGATACGCCAAACTGCGCTTCAAAAATACGGCGCAGGTGCCTGTCACTGATGCCTAGTTTTAAGGCCAGTTTTTCTACAGAGGGTGAACTGTCCAGCCAGCCCTCGGGTTCGTCCAATAACTTGGCCGCCTGATGCGCCAGGATGTATGACGCATCTTGAATCGACCACACCACCGAGTGCGGTGCCAGCTCGGGGCGGCAGCGCAAACAGGGCCGAAAGCCCGCGCTTTCAGCCTGCGCGGCATGGCCAAAAAAGCGGCAGTTCTCGCGCTTGGGACATTTGACGCTGCACACTGGGCGGCAGTAGATGCCCGTGGACGTGACAGCCGTGAAAAAGCAGCCGTCAAAGCGGGCGTCGCGCGCCTTCATGGCTGAATAGCAGGCATCTTCCGAAATAGGTATGTCATGCGCTTTCATGGGATTTATCTTACCCGCGCTGGTGAATTCGACTAGCCGTTTTCGGACAGCTTACCCGCGCCTTGGCAACTTACAATCGAACCCTCTTCACACACTACAGATTGTTGATATCCCATGCAGCTGAACGCATCGATTTTCAAAGCCTACGACATACGCGGCGTGGTCCCCTCGACCATCAACGAAGACGTGGCTTTTGCTTTGGGTAAGGCGTTCGGTAGCGCGGCGATGGCAGCCCATGAAACAACGGTGGCTGTTGGCCGTGACGGTCGCTTGAGTGGCCCGGCCCTGGCGGCAGCCTTGATACGCGGCCTGGCTGCCAGCGGCGTCGCTGTGATTGACGTCGGCATGGTCACCACGCCGATGCTTTATTTCGCAGCCAACACCCTTTGTACGTCAGGCATCCAGGTTACCGGCAGCCACAACCCGAAGGACTACAACGGCTTCAAAATGGTATTGGCCGGGCGTGCGATTTATGGCGACGAGATACAAGGCCTGCGTAGAGTGATGCAAACCGAGAGCAGCGCGACAGCTAGAGCGCCGGGCCGCGTTACGCAGGCGGATGTGTCCGCCGCCTATCAAGACCGTATCGCCAGCGACATCGCGCTGGCCCGGCCGATGAAAATCGTCATTGACTCCGGCAACGGCATTGCGGGTGCATCGGCGCCTGCTGTTTTTCGTGCGCTGGGTTGCGAGGTGATTGAACTCTTCAGTGAGGTGGATGGCAACTTCCCCAACCACCACCCGGATCCGAGCAAGCCCGAGAACCTGCGCGATGTGATCAACGCCCTGAAAACCACAGACGCTGAGCTGGGCCTGGCATTTGACGGCGATGGTGACCGCCTGGGTATTGTCACCAAAGGCGGTGAAACCATTTATCCCGACCGTCAAATGATGCTGTTTGCCCGCGATGTGCTGAGCCGCGTGCCCGGCGGCGCTATTGTCTTTGACGTGAAATGCTCGCAGCGTTTAGCGCCTGAGATCGAAGCCGCAGGCGGTGTGCCGATGATGTACAAAACCGGGCATTCCCTGATTAAAGCCAAGATGAGAGAAGTTAATTCTCCCCTTGGCGGCGAGATGAGCGGGCATATCTTTTTCAAAGAGCGCTGGTACGGTTTTGACGACGGCACGTATGCCGGGGCACGGCTGCTGGAGATCGTTAGCCGCTCAATTGACGCGAGTGCGGTACTCAATGCGCTGCCGACCAGTTTCAGCACGCCTGAATTAAATGTGCCTTGCAAAGAAGGCGAACCGCATAGCGTGGTGGATGCGCTATTGAAAGTGGTGAATTTTGCTGCACCCGCAGTCGTCAACAGCATTGACGGTGTTCGTGTTGATTGGCCTGATGGTTTCGGTTTGATTCGCGCGTCGAACACCACACCGGTACTGGTGCTGCGCTTTGAAGGGCATACCGAAGCTGCGCTTCAGCGTATTCAGGGCGCTATGCTGGGACTGTTAAGAAGTGTCAAGCCTGATGCCAGATTTGCCGCTGCGGCGCATTAGGCGTGAAAATTCTGCTTGTCAAACTCTCGTCGCTGGGCGACGTGGTTCACACGCTGCCGGTGCTGCAGGACATTCTTGCAGCGCTGCCGGAGGCGCAGATTGACTGGGTGGTTGAGCAGGCTTTTGCGCCGCTGCTGACGCAGGTAAAAGGTTTGCAACGCATCATCCCCTGCGAGCTGCGCCGCTGGCGAAAATCTTTTTGGACAGCGCAAACGCGGCGTGAATGGCATGCGTTTAAAGCAAACTTGCAGCGGGACGCCTATGACGCAGTCATTGATCTGCAAGGTTTGACCAAATCTGCGGTAGTGGCGCGGCTGGCCAGGCTGACGAAGCAAGGTAAACGCTACGCCATGGCGAATCAGACCGAGGGCTCGGGCTACGAGGCACCCACCCGCTGGGTAGCTGATGTGGCGATTGAACTGGCGCCGCATAGCCACGCGGTAGCGCGTGCGCGCATGCTGGCCGCTAAAGTGCTTGGCTACGGTGCTGATGTCGCCGAAAAAACTGTAAATTACGGGCTAAATATACCTTTAAATCAATTAATTAAAGGGCAGGCAGCTCCTGAAAATATAGCAAAAAGAGTGCTGTTCATGCACGGCACCTCACGCCCTGACAAAGAGTGGCCGTTGCAACATTGGGTTGATTTGGGTCAGCGTTTGATGGCCAGTGGCTACCAGATCACTCTGGTTCACGGCAGCGCCAAAGAGCTGGTCACCAGCCAGGCCATGGCGACACAACTGGGCAGCAACAGCAGCGTTCTACCCTTGCTGTCGCTCGATGCCTTGGCACGGGAACTGGCAAGTTCTCAAGGTGCTATCGGCGTAGACAGCGGTGTGAGTCATATGGCTGTAGCGCTGGGTTTACCGCATGTTCAGATGTATAACTTTGATACTGCGTGGCGTACCGGGCCGCTGGCTTGTGGCCATCAGGTCAGCGTGTTTGCGCAGCCCACGCCTAGCGTAGATGCGGTCTGGCAGACGTGGCTGGCTGTGAAAGTTACTTGAAGGTGAACGACCTATGCAGCGCTTGATTCTGGCTGTGTACTCCGGTCTGATGCGCCTTGCCCAGCCGCTGCTGCGCCGCAAAATGGCGCAACGTGCCATTAAAGAGCCTGGTTATGGCTTGGCTGTTGAGCAGCGTTTTGGCCACTACTCACAGCCGCGTGAAAGTACCTCCGAGCTGGTTTGGTTACACGCGGTGTCTTTGGGTGAAACGCGTTCTGCGGCGGTGTTGGTCCATGCGTTGCGGGCCGAGTACCCCGGTCTGCGTATTCTCTTGAGCCACGGTACAGCTACCGGACATGCTGAAGGCTTGGCCTTGCTGCAACCGGGTGATGTGCAGGTCTGGCAGCCTTGGGACACCCGCGTCGTGGTGGAGCGCTTTTTTGAACACTTCAAGCCGCGCTTGGGCCTGCTGATGGAAACTGAAGTCTGGCCTTGTACGCTGGCAAGTGCCAAAGCGCACAGCATACCCATGGTGCTGGTCAATGCTCGTCTGTCTGCAAAATCACTGAAGCAAGCTTTGAGCATGTCGCTGCTGGCCTTCCCAGCCTACCGCGCTTTGGCGGCAGTTTTTGCGCAAACAGCCAGCGACGCCAAGCGTTTTAAGCAGCTTGGCGTGGACGCACAGGCTGTATTCGGTAACCTCAAGTTTGACGCTGCACCCTCAACACGTCAGCAGCAAGTCGGCCAAGCGTGGCGCAAGGCCTTGCATCAGCCGGTGGTGATGTTCGCCAGCTCCCGGGAGGGTGAAGAAATTCTTTTTTTGGAAGAAATAGTAGCCAAAATCCAACAAAGACGGGCGCAAGAAGCTACTGATTTAATAGCACCAAAAGCCCAGGTCAGGTACCTGCTTGTGCCACGCCACCCGCAGCGTTTTGACGAAGTCGCAGCGCTGGTGGTGCAGCACGGCTTGACCTTGTCGCGGCGCTCCAGCTGGTCTGGCAGTCCGCTTGAGAGCATCGAGGCGATGCAAGCCGACATCTGGCTGGGTGACACATTGGGTGAAATGCCGCTGTACTACGCTTTGAGTGACGCGGCTTTACTGGGCGGTAGTTTTGAAAAACTTGGCGGCCAAAACCTGATTGAAGCTGCCGCCTGCGGTTGCCCGGTGGTGATGGGGCCGCACACCTTTAATTTTTCTGAAGCGGCTGAGCTGTCTGAGGCGGCAGGGGCGGCTCTGCGGGTGGTCGACATGGCGAGTGCATTACACACGGCCATCACGCTGGTCAGCCACACCGCAGCGCAAAGTCAAGCTGCATCAAGCGCGCTGGCATTCGCTGCCAGGCACCAAGGTGCCACTGGCCGAACGCTGCAAGCTTTGGCCGTCTATCTGGGCTGATCCTATAGACCGAGCCGGTAGACAGAGCCGGTAAACCGAGCCGGTAAACCGAGCCGTCAAACCACAAGCGCTGGTTGTCAAGGAATCACTGTCATAAACAAATAGGTGGCAAAAATAACCAGATGCACGACCCCCTGCAACACCGTGGTGCGGCCTGTACCCAATGACAGGGTGGTGACCAGCAGCGACAGCATCAGCAGCACACTGGACTTGGCATCCAGACCCAATGTCAATGTCATGCCCGTGGCTATCGACACGATGGCCACCGCCGGAATCGTCAGGCCGATGCTGGCCAGGGCCGAGCCGAGTGCCAGATTCAAGCTGGTTTGCAGGCGGTTGGCACGCGCTGCACGCAAGGCGGCCAAGCCTTCAGGCAGTAGCACTACAGCGGCAATGATCACGCCGACCAGCGCTTTGGGTGCGCCCGCCTGGCTGACCGCAGTTTCAATCACCGGCGCCAAGGCTTTGGCTAGCAGCACAACAGCACCCAAGCACGTCAGTAGCAGGCCAAGACTGGCAAGCGCTGCGCTAGCGCTCGGTGGTTCTGCATGAATTTCTTCATGGATGGCTGCATCAACAGGCAAAAAATAATCCCGGTGTCGCACCGTTTGAACCAGCACAAAGGTGCCGTACAGCACCACTGACACCAGCGCAATAAATGCCAGTTGCGGTACGCTGTAGTACGGCCCTGGCACGGTGGTGGTGTAGTTGGGCAGCATCATCGTCAACACGGCAATCGCTGCCAAGGTGGCCAGCGACGCGCTGACGCCATACTTGCCAAAGCTTTGCTCGCCGTGGCGAGAGCCGCCCACCAGCAGGCACAAGCCCACCATGCCGTTCAAAATAATCATCACCGCAGCAAACACGGTGTCACGCGCCAATGCTGTGGTGGCGGGGCCGCCCGACAGCATGAGCGAGACAATCAAGGCCACTTCAATGATCGTCACCGCCACCGCCAGTACCAGTGTGCCGTAGGGCTCACCCAAACGGTGTGCAATGACTTCGGCGTGGTGCACAGCTGCCAGCACGCAAGCCAGCATGCTGAGGGTTAAAAGGAGCGTAAAAAAAGTGCCTGTAGCGCCGGCCCACATACCGCCCATCAGCGCCCAGCCGGCCACTGGCACCAGCCATGACCAAAGCGGCAAATAGAGCGATCGAAACACGGTGTGAGGCTACTTGGCGAGCAAAGAATTGATGGCCAGCAAATCCTCGGGCGTCAGCGTGCCATTGGCCTGGCGCAAGCGCAGGCCACCCAGCAGCACGTTGTAACGCGCTTGTGCCAAATCGCGTTTGGTTTGGAACAACTGGCTTTGTGCGTTGAGCACGTCAATATTGATGCGCACCCCCACTTGGTAGCCCAGCTTGTTGGCGTCTAACGCGCTTTGACTGGACAGCTCGGCCGCTTCAAGCGCCTTGACCTGTCCTTGCCCCGACTGCACGCCAAAGTAAGCCGTGCGGGTGGCCAGGGCTACCGTGCGTTTGGCGCCTTCTAGGTCGCTTTGCGCCTTGTCTTTCAGCGACAGCGCTTCCTGGATGCGGTTTTGGCTGGCAAAACCTGTAAACAGCGGCAAGTTAAAAGCCAAACCGATGGCGGCGGTGTTGTTGCGTGTGCTAAAAGCACTGGAGGCTGAGCCAGACGGGCTGCGGGTAATGTTGTAGCTGGCGTTAAGATCCAGCGTTGGCAGCTGGCCGGCTTCGGCTTTGCGCACCTCCAGCTCGGCAATTTCCAGGCCATTTTGTGCTTGCCGCACGCTGGGGTGCAGCACTGCAGATTGGTCTACCCACAGGTTCACATTTTGCGGCACCACGGGTGGCAGGCCGACTGGTACGACCAGGCCTTTGGGTTGCGCGCCGGTTCTACCCACCAGTGTGTCGAGCGCCAGTCTTTTAATCCGCAAATCGTTGTCAGCTGATATTTCTTGGGCGGTCACCAAGTCAAACCGGGCTTGCGCTTCGCGCGTGTCGGTGATGGTGGAAGTGCCAACTTCAAAGTTGCGTTTCGCCGAGGCCAGTTGCTCGGCCACAGCCGTTTTTTGTGCGCCGACAAAAGCCAGCGTGTCCTGCGCGGCCAACACGTCAAAGTAAGCCTGGCTAGATCGCACCATCAGGTCTTGGTTGGCGGCCTCCAACACGGCTTTGGCCAGTTCAATCTGCTTTATTCCCTGCTCGTAAGTAGCCCGGTTGGCCGGGCGGTACAGCGGATGTGATGCCGTCAACGTGGCGTTTTGTGTGCTGAAGTTTCGGTCAACCATTGGGTTGCTGTTGTCAAAGCCTGTAAGAGACGCGCCTGCATTCAAACCGGCTGTCGGCAAGATGCCTGCACGGGCCTGCTCGGCGCGTGCCATATTTGCCTGGTATTGAAGCTTGGCTGACTGGTAATTGGCATCAAATGCGCGGGCAGCATCGACCAACACCACCAGGTCTTGTGCTTGTGCGCTCATGGCCATCAGCACCGAAGAAATAGCAACAACTCTCAGCATTGGTTTTACCAAAGCCCGGGCTTTACGTTGGGTGGGTCGTGTCATAAATATCCTGAATAAAGGTATCAAATCTCAATATTGGGGAATCTGGCTGTCCAGCTGCTGGGCCCAGGCGGCAATACCGCCTTGCAGGTTGACCACATCTGTAAAACCGTTTTGTACCAAATAGTAGGCCACCTGCTGGCTGCGTATGCCGTGGTGGCACAGGCAGGCAATCGGCTGATCTGCGGCGTAATGGTTTTGAAGCTCAGCCAAGCGCGCCGGGATGCTCTGCATCGGCACGTGCAGCAGCGTAAAACCGTCTACTGTGACCGATGCTGTTTGTAATTCCCATAGCTCACGTACGTCAAGTACCACAGGGGCAACGCTGGCCTGCTCGCGCCAGGCGGCAAAGTGGACGGGGCTGACTTGGGCAATCATGCTCGGTGCGGGTTCAATTAAAAGTTGAATTTGGAAGGCTCTGGAAAGCCGATTAAACGTGGTGCAACGGTGTCCCAGGCTGCCGTGGTGCGCCAGGCGACTTCGCCCACACGCGTGACCAGTGTGGCGCGCATGACGGGCTGGTTGCCCACCACAGCGCTCAAGCGGCCACCAATTTTGAGCAACTTCAGCAGCTCGGCGGGAATATCGGCCACTGAACCGCTCAACACCATCACGTCGAAGCTGCCTTTGTGTAAGCCCGTGTCTGCGCCGTTTGCGGTGAGAACTTCTGCGTTGTAAATCCCTGCACGTTGCAGACTGCCCCGGGCGATTTGCGCCAATGCCGGATCGCTTTCAAAGCTCGTGACCTGGCTTGCGCGATGCCCGAGCAGCGCCGCCATGTAGCCTGAACCCGTGCCAATTTCAAGAACTTTCTCATGCTTTTGAACAGCCAAGTCTTGCAGAATACGTGCCTCTACCTTGGGCGACAACATGCATTGTCCGGGCTGCTGGGGCGACGCCAGGGGGATTTCCATATCAGCAAAGGCTAGCGCTTTAAAGGCACTGGGCACAAAGTCTTCGCGCTTGATAATGGCCAGCAGCGCCAGCACCTGGCTGTCCAGCACTTCCCAAGGGCGGATTTGTTGCTCAATCATGTTGAATCGGGCTTGCTCGTAGTTCATGGTGTCAAGGTTTTATGGAGGTGATGCATTAAAAAAAGTTGGCTGAATTTTAGCCAGGCTGATGCGGCGGGGCGGGGCTGGCGATTGCGGTGTTGGCGCCAAATTTGCGTTTGAACCATTCGGCTAAATCATCCATAAAGCAATAGGCGACGGGCACCACCACCAGCGTGAGCAAGGA
>JBBAPP010000005.1:10142-25205 GCA_040400775.1 Polaromonas sp.
TGCCCATGGCGTTGCTGGTAAATGACAGGCGTTCGAGGTCTTGCGGGGCGTTGCGTGCGTCGGGGCTCAAACGCACATTCACGTCATAGGTCTGGTCATCGGGTGCGCGCCAATTGCCCACGGTTTGGCCTGCCACCAGTGTACGCAGTGCAGCGGCGATGTTTGACACCGACAAGCCCAAATCACTGGCCGCTGCTGCCCGCACATTGACCTGGACCATCGGCTTGTCTGCCTTGACGCTGGAGTCCAGGTCGACCAGGCCTGGAATGCCGCGAATTTTGTCTTGCACCACGCGTGCCAGCCGCTCAAGCTCTTTCAGGTCTGTGCCTTGCAAGGAAAACTCGACCTGCTTGCTGCCACCTACCGAATCGGTCAGGCCGACATGGGTCACCGTGATGCCAGGGACTTGTTTGAGCCGCTCGCGCAGCGCAGCCGACATCTCGTCCACACTGCGGCTGCGCGCTTTGCGATCAACCAACCGGATGTAGACGCTGGTGTAAATTTTGCCTTGTGCATTGCCGGTGTTGATGGTGGCAAGGGTGTAGCGAACTTCCGGAAACTCACGCACGATGGCTTCCACCTGCGTGGCTTTTGCCGCAGTAACTTCTAGTGACGAGCCCACTGGGGTATAAAAATTAAGTGAGGTTTCTGAAAAATCTGCTTTGGGTACAAACTCAGTGCCGAGCAGCGGCAGCATCAAAATACTCAGTATAAAAATCACCAACGCGAGCAACAAAGTTTTGATTTTGTGTACCAATGCCCAGCGCAGGATGGTCTGGTAGCCGTCGCTTAAAGACTCGGTTGCGTTGTCAAACCAGCCGGTCACGCGGCCAATGGTTTTGTCATACAGCGTGACCGGCACTTTTTTTCCGGCCGGTCCTGCGCCTGGCGAAGGATGTGTATCAATCGCTGGGTCGTGCCAGATGCTTGACAGCATCGGGTCGAGCGTAAAACTCACAAACATCGAGATCAGTACCGCCGCCACAATCGTGATGCCGAACTCATGAAAAAACTTGCCGATGATGCCGCCCATAAATCCCACTGGCAAAAACACCGCCACAATGGAAAACGTGGTGGCCAGCACCGCCAAGCCAATTTCCTTGGTGCCGTCCATCGACGCCTGGTAGGAGGTTTTGCCCATTTGGACGTGCCGGACGATATTTTCGCGCACCACAATCGCATCATCAATCAACAGGCCCACACACAACGACAGCGCCATCAGCGTGATCATGTTGATGGTGAAGCCAAACAGGTTCATGAACAAAAACGTGCCGATGATCGATATCGGCAGCGTTAAGCCCGTGATAACTGTCGAGCGCCAGGAGTTTAAAAACAAAAACACAATCAGCACCGTCAGCAATGCACCTTCAATCAGCGTGCGGCGTACATTTTCGACCCCGACACGAATCGAACGCGAGCTGTCGGTGACCAGTTCCAGCTTCAGGCCGACCGGCAGTGTGCTTTTCATTTCGGCGATGGTTTTGTTCAGCCCATCGACGACACTGATGGTATTTTCATCTTGTGCCTTTTGCACTTGCAGCAGCAGCGTACGTTGGCCGTTGTACAGCGCCAGACTTTCAATTTCTTGCGCACCATCGGCGATCCGGGCAACCTGGGCGACTGTCACTGCCGTACTGCCTTTACGCGCCACGATGATCTTGCCAAAGTCTTCAGGCCGCTTCATGCGCGCATCAATTTTGACCACCCGCTCTTCAGACAATGAGCGGATGCTGCCGACTGGTAAATCCTGGTTTTCGTTCTTGACGGCGTTAACCACCTGGTCGGCGGTGATGCCGAGGGACTCCATAGCTTGCGGGTTCAGGTAAATATTGATTTCGCGCTTGGTACCACCAACGATGTTGACCGAGCCTGCGCCGCGCACGTTCTCCAGCCGTTTTTTTAGTACCTGATCAGCCCAGTTGGTCAGTTCAACGGCCGACATTTTTGTCATGCTGCTGTCTGGCAAGACGGCGACTGACCACACAGCACGGCTTGACGGGTCAAAGCGCAGCACGCGGGGTTCTTTGACTTCCGCCCGCAAGTTAGGCCGGATGGCAGATATTTTTTCACGCACGTCTTCGGCGGCCTTGCGACTGTCAACATACAACTGAAACTCAATGATGACGACCGACTGGCCTTCGTAGCTTCGCGAGGTCAGGGCGCTGACGCCCGCGATGGCATTGACGCCTTCTTCAATTTTTTTAGTGACTTCACTTTCCACAATTTCAGGCGACGCGCCGGGGTAATCGGCAGCCACCACCACCACTGGAAAATCAATATTGGGGAACTGGTCAACTTGCATGCGTTGGTACGAGAACAGGCCCAGCACCACGATGGCAAGCATCATCATGGTCGCGAACACCGGATTTTTAAGACTGACTTGTGTAAACCACATGGCTGGCCTTAAGGTGCTGACTTGCTGCTGGCGGCCGATGCCATGGCAGGCACACCCATTCGGGTAAACCGGATCTCGGTGCCCTCACGCAAGCTGCCGATGTTGCCCAGAATGACCAGCGTTCCGTCGGCTGCTCCTTTGATAGCCACCACATCAAGCTGGCCCGCCGTACCGCGAGCGCCCACCTCCACCGGCTTGTGCACGACGCGCCCGTTTTCAATCGCCTGTACATAAGCTGCCGGTTTGTCGGTACGCACGCTGCCTAACGGCACGGCCAGCATGGACGTGCTGGTCGTTCCCAGCGTGCCTTGGGCAAACAGGCCCTGGCGTAAGGGCAGGGCTTTACCGTCAGCACTTGCGGTATTGACGATGTTCAGGTAGGCCAGCACGCTGCGGCTGCCTGCCTGCGCACTCGGGTTGATGCGGGCCACTTTGGCGGCGACAGTCTTGGGACTGCCTTCAATTTGCAGTTCAGCAGTTTGGCCCACTTGCACCAAGGTGGCGTCGGCGGCGCTTAGCGTGGCCTCCAGCTCCAGGCGCGTCAAATCAACAATTTCAACAATTCGCGCATCGATCGCCACACGCTCACCGGGCTGCGCCAGACGTTGTGCGATCTGCCCGGAAATAGGCGCTTTAAGAATGCTGTCTTCGACCGATTTGCTGGCCACGTCTGTCGCTGCCTGCGCCGCCTTGTAGCTGGACTGCGCTGCATTCAGATTGGCCAGTGAGGTGTCTAGCGCTGTTTTGGAAATAAAGCCCTGGTCAACCAGTGCCTTGTTGTTGTCGTACTGGCGCTGCACCACCTCAACTTGCGCCCTGGCAGAGTCGGCCTGTTCGCGCAACTGGCGCACGCGCGATTGGTACTCGCTGGCCTCGATGCGGGCAATCACCTGACCAACTTTGACAAAGTCGCCCTCGCGCACTGTCAAGCTTTGCAGTTCTCCGGACACTCTGGCTTTGATAAATGCTGAATTTACCGCCTTGAGCGAACCCGAAACGGGCAAACCTTGCGTGATGTCCAGCATTTGCACCTTGACCACGTCGGTGTTGGCCAGCTCTACGCTGGCCAGGTCTTTGATGGCTGTGCTCGCAGCCAAGGCCTGCTGCTGCGCTTGGCGCACAGACAGTGTGCGCGAGATACCTGCTGCAACCAAAAAGGCAATAACCAGGGCAGCAGCCCACTTCATCCAGCTTTTTTTGCGCAGGCGCATGCTTATCTATCCGTTCAAAGGGGGTGTTTTTTGGGGACGATGCACATACCGTACAACATGGCGTCCAGTTGTGCTGCGATGTATTTTTTAGGGTTAAGTTCAATCTCGTTTTTCACGCAGACCCCGGTTGAATGCTTGGCAATAATCAAATAAATCATCGGCGCGATGATGCTGTAGACCGCGTAGTCCAGGTTCATGGCGCGGAATTCCTTGCGGTCTATGCCGCGCTGCAAAATGCGTCGTATCAGGGCCTGGCCGGGCTGAATCACTTCTTGCTGGTAGAAGGCCGCAAGATCTGGGAAATTGGTGGCCTCACTCATCATCAGCTTGGTGACGCCCGATGCCTTGGTAGCGCCGATGCGGTCCCACCAGGCGTTCATGCAAAAGCTCACCATCTCGGCCGTAGAGCCTTCAAACATTTCATATTCTTCGCTCCATTCCTTGAAGCGGCCTGAAATGTTTTCGCGCACCACAGCTTTGAACAGGTCTTCCTTGCTTTGAAAGTACAAAAACAGCGTGCCCTTGGAGACCCCTGCACGTGCGGCGACTTCCTCGACCCGGGTGGCGGCAAAGCCTTTTTCAACAAACAAATCGAGCGCCGCGTCCAGCAATTCTCCGGGGCGCGCTTCTTTTCGGCGCTCACGCTTGACGTTGAGCGCCGCTTTGAGGGGGCAAAAGATGACGGATAAAGGCATAGTTACTGACTTGCTGGTTATTAATGTAACCCATAAATCTACCGCGTCAACCCAACATACTATGTTGCCTCAGCGCAATCTGGCAACGGTCAGCCCCAGCGCTTCATGCATCAAACGGCTAGAGCCCATCAGCCCATCAACCGATGGCAACCACTGCAACACGCTTGATTTATGCGGTAAAACGTAGCCCGCAGGGGCAGGCGTGATGGCCAAGCCGGTGCGCTCAAACTCCAGCATGGCTCTGGGCATGTGCAGCGCATCCGTTACCAGAGCGATGCGCTGAATGCCATCACGCTTGAGCAGGGGCGCGACCAGCAACGCATTTTCAGCCGTGTCGCGGGACTGGTTTTCAACCCAGCGCAGGGCGAAGGCATAGTCTTCCAGTGCCACGCGTGCCGCGACTTCTGCCTCAGTACTTTTCACATCGCTGCCAGCCGCCCAGCCGCTACCGCCGCTGAAAGCAACTGGCAAACCAGTCTGCTTGGCGAGCCAAATGCCATAGCGCAAACGTGCTGCTGTTGATGGGTTGGGCTGCGCCTTGCCATATTCAGGGGCTTGGGGATAGATACCGCCGCCCAACACCACAATGGCCTGCACCTGGCTGGCCTTGAGCTGCACGGTGGTCGTTGGCAGGTATTGCGGCAAAATGGTTTGCGCCAGCCACACCGCAGTGCCTTGGCAACTGAGCAGCCACAGCATGCCAAAAGCCATGCTCGACAGTAGCCAGCCAATGCCTTTGCGTCTTGCTGCCAACAGCAAACCCAAGCACCCCAGCAAAGGCAAAAAGGCCAGCGGCATCAGCAAGCTGGAGAGTATAGGTTTAAGGCTTCCGAATTCCATAGATGCTTACTTAGCTATTATTTTTATAGCTAATAAAACCCATATTTATTGGGCTGCAGCACTAACTTATAGTTAGGGTGGGCTAAAACGGCAGCCCAAAACGGGAGCATCAATAAAACGCCTGCAACCCGGTTTGCGCACGGCCCAAAATCAACGCATGCACATCGTGCGTGCCTTCGTAGGTGTTGACGGTTTCCAAATTGATCATATGGCGAATGACATGGTACTCGTCATGAATGCCATTGCCGCCGTGCATGTCGCGCGCCATGCGGGCAATGTCCAGCGCCTTGCCGCAGGAATTGCGTTTGATCAAACTGATCATTTCCGGCACGTCCTTGCCTTCGTCCATCAACCGGCCCACGCGCAGGCAGGCTTGCAGGCCGAGGGCGATCTCGGTTTGCATGTCAGCCAGTTTTTTCTGGATCAGCTGGTTTTGTGCCAGCGGGCGGCCAAACTGCACGCGGTCCATGGTGTACTGGCGGGCCCGGTGCCAGCAGTCTTCAGCGGCACCCAGCGCACCCCAGGCAATGCCGTAGCGCGCCTTGTTCAGGCAGCCAAATGGGCCTTTGAGGCCACTGACCTTGGGCAGCAGGTTGGCTTCAGGCACAAACACGCCGTCCATCACGATCTCGCCGGTAATCGAGGCGCGCAAGCTCATCTTGCCTTCTATTTTGGGCGCGGTCAGACCCTGCATGCCCTTTTCAAGAATGAAGCCGCGAATGCTTTCCTGGCCACCGGTATTACCATCCGGGTCGGTCAGTTTGGCCCACACCACAAACACATCGGCTATCGGTGAATTGGTGATCCACATCTTGGCGCCGTTCATGATGAAGCCGTCAACCCCATCACGCGTGGCGGGCTTGGCGCGGCTCAGCATGCTGGCCGGGTCAGAGCCGTGGTTTGGCTCGGTCAAGCCAAAGCAGCCAACCCATTCGCCTGTCGCCAGCTTGGGCAGGTATTTTTGCTTTTGCGCTTCGCTGCCGTAAGCGTTGATAGGGTGCATGACCAATGACGACTGCACGCTAATGGCGCTGCGGTAGCCGCTGTCTACCCGCTCGACTTCACGCGCTATCAGGCCGTAAGCCACATAGCTCAGCCCGGCGCAGCCGTAGCCCTCTACGGTAGAGCCCAAAAAGCCCATGGCACCAGCTTCGTTCATGATCTCGCGGTCAAACTTCTCATGCCGTGCGGCCATCAGCACCCGGGTTTGCAACTTGTCCTGGCAAAACTGGTGGGCCGCTTCCTGAATAGCGCGCTCGTCGTCCGACAGCTGGTCTTGCAGCATAAAAGGGTCTTCCCAGACGAAGCGCGGTTTGACGTTGGTTTTCATGAAGAATGTATCCTTGAGAATGGGCTGGTGAAAATCTGGGTAAAGGCTTTACGCTTAAAGTGTATCGGGCATCTTTGCTGTGGTAAATCACAACCCTCTACCATACAACACAACTGGAGCTATTGACCATGGGACAAGTTCAAAACCCTATGCACACCATTACCCTGGGCGGCGGTTGCTTTTGGTGCACCGAGGCGGTCTTCGTCAAAGTGCGCGGTATCACCGATGTCGAGTCGGGTTACAGCAACGGCCAGGTCAGCCGCCCCAGCTACGAAGACGTGTGCAGCGGCCGTACGGGATGTAACGAGGTCGTCAAACTCGACTACGACCCCGCGCAAATCACGCTGGGCGAGATTTTGGAAATCTTTTTTGTCGTGCACGACGCCACCACCCTGAACCGCCAGGGCAACGACAGCGGCACGCAATACCGCAGCGGCATTTATTACTCGACGGGTGAACAAAAGCAGGTGGCAGACGACATGATTCGCCAGATTAGCCAGGACAAGCTGTTTGACCGTCCCATCGTGACCGAAGTTGTGCCGCTGGGCAACTACTGGCCCGCCGAGGACTATCACCAGGACTTTTTTGAGAATAACCCTAACCAAGGCTACTGCGTGGCGGTGGCAGGGCCAAAAGTGGCCAAGTTTCGCAAGACGTTTGCGTCGCGGGTGAAAGATTGATGCTATTTATTTGGTAGCTTCTTGCGCAAAAATAAGTGGTCTGGCGGACAAATTAGCACCTGAAAATCGTTGAAATGATGTTTTTGCGATTAGTTTGGCGACCGAAATCGTCGTTTGCGCCACTTTTTCTGCTGGGTAGTTGTGCAAGACGACAGAAAACAGTCAAAATTACACTGCAAGCGGCGACCGCAGCAACATGCGCTGCGTTGAGTTCCAACCCTATCCATCAACACAGCAGCGCCCCAGTTTTGTAAGATTTTTAAGCCATCTCACATCGACAAGGAAGAACAAATGTCTAAAGCCTATTGGGTCAGCACCTATCGTGCCGTCAAGCATGCCGAAAAGCTCGCCGCCTACGCGACGCTTGCGGGCCCTGCACTCAGCGCAGCAGGTGGTCGGTTTCTGGCACGTGGTGCGCCTTCAATGGCTTATGAACTCGGCCTGTTGGAGCGCACAGTCCTGATTGAGTTTGACAGTGTTGCGCAAGCCTGCGCCGCCCACGACAGTCCGGCTTACCAGGCAGCCTTAGCCGCGCTGGGCAATGGCGCAGATCGGGATATCCGGATCATTGAAGGCGTTTGAATACGAGCAGACCCGAATCTCTTGCCAGTCAGGCGCATACTGGTCCGGTTCAGTCTCACCATACAGCGATCAACTGACTGTCAACGGCTGAAGTTTTTTATTTTGCTATGATATTAATAGCTGCATGCGCCCGAATCAATTGATTTCCAGCTCCTTTTAATGCTTAAAAAGAGCCTTTCATCGTCGAGAACAAGTTTCAGACCCGCTTCTGTGCAAAATAAAACCATTCCTGCCCGACCTCGCCGCTTGGGTTGGGGAAGACGATAAACCCATCGCTTTGGGCTTTGGCCTCAACGCCACTGTGCCGCACGCCAATCACGTCGCCCGCTTTCACCGCGTCAAAGCTGCGCCATGTGCGGCTGAAGGTGTCGCCGGGGTGGTCTTTGTCGGTCACGTCGATCAGTCGCAAAATTTCTGGCGAGGCGGCAGGTGGCGTGGGATGGATGGGGGTGATGCCCAGCAAACCAAGTGTCTGCAAAATCGCCTGCCGCGCCACGCCAACGCCCGCCGGGTCGTCGTGCTGGCCGCATTCGAGCGTCACCGCATAGCCACCGCGTGAGCGCATGTATTCGGTGGTGCCGACGCCGTAGTTGGGGTTGGTGACCAGCGTGTGGGAGCGTGCGTTGACGTTTTCTGCTGCATTCGCTGCGCGCCGCTGCACGCCGCGTGCATAGGTGTCTAGCCAGCCCTCAACAATGCGGGGTGCGCCGGTGTGCAGGGCTAACTGCATTTCTTTAGCCGCCAGTGCAAACGGTTCTAAAGTGCCGGTGTTGTTCTGCGGACCAACCATCACAAATGGCGCGCCGCCAGTGTGAAAGGAATGCAAGTCCAGCAGCACGTCATGTGCGTCGAGCAGCGGGCACAGCACGTTGGCAAGGCGGTCTTCAAAGTCTTGCGGGATGGCGCTGGGCGCCATGTTGCGGTTCAAATTGCGGTCGCCAAAACGGCGCTTGCGCTGATGCGCCAGTGGGTTGGTGATGGGCACAAATGTGACCGAGCCGCGCTCAATGCTGATGGCGCCGCTGTCAATGTCTTGCAACAGTTGCATGATGGCCTGGCTGCCGCAAATTTCATTGCCATGTACCGCGCCCAGCACCAATAGCGCCGGGCCAGGCGCCAGGCCGTGGTAGGTGTGGGTGCGCAGGTGGGTGGGGGTCGTATTGTCAGTTTGGGGCTTGTCAGTCATGCTTTGTTTATACCGCAGAGCGTCAGATTAAGTGAATGGAGTGGATAGAATGCAACCCAATTGCATTAAATTGGTTCTTCAGTTGCCAGTCATTACAAAGCCCATGAAACCAAACAGCGCTGACAAGCAATCGATGGACCCGTTCAACCAGTTGCTTACAGCCCACGGCTTGCGCCGTACCAGTGCCGCCCGCTTGGTGCTGGGCTGGTTGCTGGCGCACCCGGGCACCAGCTACACCCATGCACAACTGCAAGTGGCGTTGGCTAACAGTGGCAAATCGGATGCGGGCGAGCTAGACCGAGTGACCTTGTACCGGCTGATGGACCGGTTGACGCAAGTTGGGCTGCTGCTGTGCCGGGTAGACGCCAGTCGTACGCGGCGCTACCAGGCCATGCCTGCGGAAATTCATGCGATTCCGCACTTTGAATGCCAGAGCTGCCATCGCGACAGCCCACTTTCAGGGGTGCTACAAGCCAACGCCAATGACCTGGTGCGTGCGGCGCAAAATGCGCTGGAAGCCCTCAAGGCACTGGGCTACCAAGGCATGAGCATGGACTTTGCGGTGCGTGGTGTGTGTGCCGATTGCGCCACAGGAGTTAACGCTTGATCAACACCCGCCAGCTTGCCTACCAATACGCCCATGGCCCCGATATCAAGTTTGACGATTTGGAGGTGGCGCAAGGCGGCGTGTTGGTGTTGAGTGGTGCGTCGGGCTCGGGCAAGTCGACCTGGCTGGCATTGGCCGCTGGTTTGCTGCAAGCCAGCAGCGGCAGCATCACGGTGGCAGGGCAGTTACTTGGGCGTTTGAGCAAGACTAGCAGCGACGCATGGCGTGCCAAAAGCATTGGCTTTTTGCCGCAAAAACTGCATTTGAGTGCCGCATTATCGGTACACGGTAACCTGGAGCTGGCGCAGTGGGCGGCCGGGCAAAAACCGGATGATAAAAGCATTCATCAGGCTTTGGCTGCGCTGGGTGTACAGGATTTGTCTGAGCGAAAACCTTCGCAGCTATCAGGTGGGCAGGCACAGCGGGTGGCGTTGGCGCGGGCGGTGTTGTTTCAGCCCCAAGTCATTTTGGCGGACGAGCCCACTGCCAGCCTGGACGATGACGCTGCCAGTGCCGCGCTAACGCTGTTGCTGGCCACAGCCGAGCGCGTGAATGCCACGCTGGTGATTGCCACCCATGATTCGCGCGTTAAAAAGCATTTGGAAGCCGTTTCCAGGCCCTTTTTAGGTATTAAATTGGTCTCTAGCCCAGTAAATACAGGCGTAACAAGCTATAAATTTAATAGCAATAGTTCAGTATGAAAACTATTCTGCTGTCATGGCGCTACCTGTGGTCACGGCCATTGGCGGCAGGCCTGAACCTGCTGCTCCTGACGCTGAGCCTGGCGGCCATCACGTTTGTGATGTTGGCCAGCCACCAGATCAGCCGTGCTTTTGAGCGCGATTTGGCAGGCATTGACGTGGTGGTGGGCGCCAAGGGCAGCCCGATGCAGCTGATTTTGTCAGGCGTGTTTCACATCGACACACCGACTGGCAACATACCGTTGGCGGCTGTCAAAGAGCTGATGCGCAATCCGCAGGTGGCCAAGCTCATTCCCATCAGCTTGGGAGATAACTTTCGTGGTTTTCGGATTGTGGGGACGTCGCATGACTACCTTCAACACTACTCCGCAAAGTTGGCAGACGGCGGGCTGTGGATAGCGCCGATGCAAGCCGTTATCGGCTCGCAGGTTGCAAGGCAAACCGGGTTAAAGCTGGGTGACAGCTTTGCGGGCTCGCATGGTTTGGGCTCGGGCGGTGAATCGCATGGCCAAGCAGCTTACGTGGTCCGTGGCGTGCTGGCCACCAGTGGTTCAGTGCTGGATCGCTTGATACTGACATCAACGGAATCGGTTTGGAAGGTGCATGAAAGCGACACCGCACTGGACGCTGAAGACCAAAAGATTCTGGAAGAAGAGCGTGAACTGACATTGGCGCTGATTCAGTACAAGTCGCCATTAGCTGCCGTGACATTTCCACGCTTTGTGAACGCCACCACTGAAATGCAAGCTGCAGCACCGGCGCTTGAAATTACCCGCTTGTTGAGCATGTTGGGGGTCGGGACCGATGTTTTAAAAGCCTTGGCGGGCGTGCTGCTGCTAACTGCCGGCGTAAGTGTTTTTATTGCACTGTGGAGCGCCGTGCGTGAGCGCCGGGCTGACCTGGCGCTGCTGCGGATGTTGGGCGCGCCGCCGCGCAAGATTGCCGGCCTGCTGCTGTGTGAGGCTCTGTGGCTGGCGCTGATGGCTTGCGTGCTGGGCTTGCTGCTTGGGCAAGGCCTGGTGGCGCTGATGGCGTGGGCGCTGCAAATGGATAAATCGATTTCTCTTGGCGCGATGGCATGGCCGATGGAGATGGCTTTAGTGCCGGTACTGGCTCTGGGTGTGGCATGGCTTGCAAGCCTGCTGCCCGCCTGGGAGGCGTACCGGGTCAGTGTGTTTGAACTTCTTCAATCTCGTTAAATTAAGAAAGAAACGGTATGCATAAATTTCTGCTGGTGGTTACTTTTTTTGTTGCGTTTTCAGCTGCTGCTGCGCCGCACGCAGACAAAGAACTTAAAGAAGACATCACCCGCCACCGCGCCATGTCTGCCGCCCATGAAGGGGCTGCCAAATGCCTGGAGTCCGGTAAAAAACCGGAACTGTGCGAAAAAGAGTTGCAAGCTGCGTGCAAAGGCTTGGCAGTTGGTAAATACTGCGGCATGAAGCACGCGCATTAAGCTTAATTGGTAGCAGTCTGACATAAAAAAGGGCAAAATCTGCCGACTTATCACTACAAGGATCACCGCATGTTGATCAGCTTCAAAAAAAGGGCTGTTGCCTTTTGCCTAGGTTTTGCCGCCTTGTCCAGCATCGGGCAAGTCCTTTCATCGCCCATCGCCGCGCCCCCAGCTGGTACGGGCGCGGGCACACATGGTGCTGGTAGCCCGTTTGCGCCGCTGGAGTCGCGCAATGACGTGGTTCCTTGGTCAGTCCTGACCGACGTGAAAACCAAGACTGAAAAAAACCGTATTCTGCCGGTATTCAACGCCAGCCAAACGGCCTTGAACCAGAAAACCCAGCGTATTCAGGGCTTCATGATGCCGCTCGAGCCAGGCACCAGCCAGCGGCATTTTTTGTTGTCGTCCGTGCCGCTGACTTGTTCGTTTTGTACCGCAGGCGGGCCGGAGAGTATGGTTGAAGTGCGCACCAAAACTCCCGTCAAGTACGGCATGGAGCCGGTTGTGGTGGAAGGTAAGTTTTTGGTGCTGAATGACGATTCTTACGGCCTGTACTACCGCATGACGGATGCGACCAGCGTCAAGTAAAGCGTTTGCATATGCCTTGTGTGTTTGTGTCCCCCCGCCTGACTACCTTGCTTGCCTTGCTCTTGTCGGCTGTGCTGGTGATGACGCAAACGCTGGGTGTGGTGCATGGCATGACGCATGGCCAGTCGGGCTCAGCGCTGCATTTGCACGATCACGATCATCATCACGCTGATGTGCCTGATGAAGCAGGCGACGCATCGCTTCATTTTTTTAGCGCACTTTTTTCCTTGCATGAAGAGGCGTCTGATTGCCGTCTTTACGACCAGGCCAGCCACGATGGCGGGCTTGCGGCTGTGATGCCTTTGGTGCTGCCAGTCGTACCGCCACCTTTTGCGGTGGCTATTTTCCAGGGCGATGCACTCGCCCGTTGGGCTGCGCTGTTTGACGCGCGCGGCCCACCCTTGACCGCCTGAATCTCCTCCTTGTAGTTGAACGCAGGCCATGCTGGCTTGTGCGCAGCTATTCGCATTTTTTTCGCATTCATTGCATTTTTCAGATTCATTCAGGTCACACCATGTCAACATTTTTTTCAAGCAGTGCCGTCCGGCTGGCGTTACTAACGCTTAGCGCGCTTTACGCACAAGTCGCCGTCGCGCAAACGCAGCAGCTCAAAGAAGTCACCATCACCGGCAACCCGTTAGGTGCTTCAGATTTAATAGCGCCTAGCATCCAGTATTCAGGAGACGCGCTGCTGCTGCGCTCTAAAACCACACTGGGCGAAACGCTTGACGGCACGCCTGGTGTGAGCAGCACTTACTTTGGGCCCAACGCCAGTCGCCCGATTATTCGCGGGCAAGACGGTGACCGCATCCGGATTTTGAACAACGGCGGTGTGCTGCTCGATGCGTCCAATTTGAGCTATGACCACGCCGTGTCGGCTGACCCGATCAGCATCGAGCGGATCGAGGTGCTGCGCGGGCCTGGCGCACTGCAATACGGTGGTAGCGCGGTGGGCGGTGTGGTCAATGTGATTGACAACCGCATCCCGCGGGAAGCCCTGTTTGATGCCAAAGGTGGCGTTGGCGGCAAAGCCGACCTTGGGATGGCCACAGGCAACAAAGAAACAAGCGTGGGTGTCTTGCTGGAGGCCGGCAACGACCGCTACGCCATACACGTGGACGCCATGAACCGTGAAACCCAAGATGTGCATGTACCAATCAATATCGTCTGCAACCGAAGCGCTGGCACTTTGACCGCCAAAAGCATTTGCAATTCAGCCAGCAAGGTCAGCAGTACGGCGCTGGGCGGTTCGATTTTCTTTGACCAAGGCTATCTGGGCGCTTCGGTCAGTGGTTACCGCAGCAACTACGGCACGGTGGCTGAGCCAAATGTCAACATTGGTGTGCAGTCTGACCGTTTTGCCCTTGAAGGTGAAATCAGGGACCTGCAAGGCCCGGTTCAAAGCGTTAAAGCCCATTACAGCAAGACTGACTACAGCCACACAGAATTCACCGACACCGTGGCGGGCACACTGTTTAAAAACCGGGGCAGTGACTTGAGGCTTGAAGCCCGCCATGCCAAGTTCAGCAACTTTGACGGACTGGTGGGCTGGCAAGTCGATGACAGCCGATTTTCAGCCGATGGCGAAGAAGCATTTGCACCCTACAGCCGAACCCAGCAAAACGCTTTGTTTGCCTACGAGGAATACAAAACAAGCTGGGGTAAGCTGACGTTTGGTGGGCGTACGGAATCGGTCAAAGTCGCATCACTGGGAAACCCGAATCCGGCGCTGGCCAAGTTTGTGCCAAGTCAGCGCGACTTCAGGCCAAGCAGCTATGCCCTGGGAAGCCTGTGGAATTTAACGCCGCAGTGGCAACTGACAGGCAATGCGGCCTACACCGAGCGTGCCCCCAAAGACTATGAGCTGTTTGCCAACGGCCCGCACCTTGCAACCCGCGCTTACGAGCTGGGTGAGCGTAATTTGGGCAAAGAAAAAGCAACGCAACTTGACATCGGCGTGGCATGGAAATCAGCCTTTAACGCGTTTGCCTTGAACGCCTTCGTTAGCAACTTTAAAAACTATATTGGTCTTGTGCAGTCGGCGGGGGCGACGCGTAACCAGTCAGACGGTGAAGCCAACCCGGTGGATGACCCGGCCAATACGGGTTTTTCGCAGGCAACCGGGGCAACTTTCAGCCCACTGAATGAATTTCGTTACCTGCAAACACGGGCCAGATTCACAGGCTTTGAAACCAGTGGGAGCATTCGCTTGGTAGAGGGCGCTTCGCCGATCGACTTGGCCTTGCGCGCCGATGTGGTGAAGGCGACGAATCTGAACACCAGTCAACCCTTGCCGCGTATCCCGCCCATGCGCTTGGGGGCAACGCTCAAATACGCCAGCGGCCCGTTGGGTGCCAATCTGGGTGTTGATTATTCAGCTACGCAAAAGCCAGTACCTACAGGCGACCAGGCAGCGGCTGCCAATACGCGCTTCAATGCAGGTGCGTCCTACCGCATGCAGACCGGCCCGGCCAATTTGCTTTGGTATGCCCGCCTGGACAACATCAGCAACCGATTGGCCTACAGCGCCACATCGGTTCTCACGACAACGGCCTTCCCCCATGCACCGCCGCTGCCCGGGCGTAGCTTGAAAGCCGGGCTGCAGGCGGCCTTTTAGCGGCGATCTACGTTAAGCCATCAGGGTTAAACTCTCTAATGTTACAAATTTGTCATATTTGATGCGCACAACAATGGGAGAGGTCATGCTGTTTGGCAAGTTGCTGCCGCGCGAAGGCAATTTTTTTTGAGATGTTCAACCAGCACGCCGCCTACATTGTGGAGGCGGCCAATGC
>JBBAPP010000005.1:25305-36228 GCA_040400775.1 Polaromonas sp.
TTTTTTTTGAGATGTTCAACCAGCACGCCGCCTACATTGTGGAGGCGGCCAATGCTTTCTCAAACATGGTGGCCAATTACAGTGATGTTGAAAAGCGCGAAGCTTTCAACCGCGAAGTTGACAATGCCGAACGCTCTGCTGACCGGATTACCCATGAGGTCAATCGCACGCTGCACAAGACCTTCATCACGCCGATTGACCGTGAGCAAATCCACAAGCTGATCAACACCATGGACGACGTCGCCGACCTGATTCAGGACTCGGCTGAAACCATGGCACTGTATGACGTGCGCAAGATGAATGACGACATCGTGCGTCTGACGGATCTGAGCGTGAAATGCTGCATGCGGCTCAAGCATGCGGTATCTTTGCTGGCCCATGTCAGCCAGGCAGATACCGCCGAGGCAGCGCTGAAAACATGTGAAGAAATCGACAAGCTTGAATCTGACGCAGACCACGTGATGCGTTCAGCCATGAGCCGATTGTTCAGGGAAGAGCCCGATGTGCGTGAAGTCATCAAGCTCAAAGCGGTTTACGAGCTGCTCGAGACAATCACCGACAAGTGCGAGGACGTCGCCAATTTGATCGAGGGCGTGGTCCTCGAAAATTCCTGATCCTGGCTTAGTTGTCTTATGCAAATTGCACAAACTGCGTTGTGGGTGGTCATCATGCTGGTCGTACTGGCATTGGCTTTTGACTTCATGAATGGCTTTCATGATGCGGCCAATTCGATTGCTACGGTTGTTTCCACAGGCGTGCTGAAGCCGGGGCAGGCGGTTTTATTTGCCGCTTTTTTTAACTTTATCGCGATATTTATTTTTCACCTCAGCGTGGCGGCAACGGTCGGTAAAGGTATCGTGCAGCCCGGCATTGTGGACACGCATGTGGTGTTTGGCGCGTTAACAGGTGCCATCAGCTGGAATTTGTTGACCTGGTATTACGGCATTCCCAGCAGCTCATCGCATGCGCTGATTGGCGGCATTGTGGGTGCGGTGATTGCCAAGGCGGGCGCTTCGGCATTGATATCCAGCGGCGTGATGCGCACGGTCGCGTTTATTTTTGTATCGCCGCTGTTGGGTTTTTTGCTCGGCTCACTCATGATGGTGGCCGTTGCCTGGGTCTGCAGGCGCGCCACGCCGTCTCGGGTTGACCGCTGGTTTCGGCGGCTGCAATTGGTGTCTGCGGGTGCTTACAGTTTGGGACACGGCGGCAATGATGCGCAAAAAACCATTGGCATCATCTGGATGCTGCTGATTGCCACCGGGTACATGGCCAGCACCGACAAAGCGCCGCCGATGTGGGTGATTGTCAGCTGTTATATGGCCATTGCGGCAGGCACCATGTTTGGCGGCTGGCGGATTGTGAAAACCATGGGCCAAAAAATCACCAAGCTTAAACCGGTGGGCGGCTTTTGCGCTGAAACGGGCGGGGCTGTCACTTTGTTTTTAGCCACAGGGCTGGGCATTCCGGTGTCCACTACGCACACCATCACTGGCGCGATTGTGGGTGTCGGTTCAACCCAGCGTGCTTCAGCCGTTCGTTGGGGTGTGGCGGGAAACATTGTCTGGGCCTGGATTTTTACGATTCCCGCGTCAGCCTTTGTGGCGGCTGTGGCTTACTGGATCAGCTTGCAAATCTTCTAGAAACGCCCTCGCGCTTACTGCGAAATTTTGCGCGCCTCTTCGATTTGGTATTCAAAGTAACGCTGAAAGCTGAAGGCAATGCTGGCCATCAGCGACGTTGCGCCCATCAGTACTGAAAACACCACCGCACCTATCACCAGCCAGTTGGTTGCCCCGGCGGGTGCGTCAAGCTGCTGCGGGTTGTGTCTGCCATTCCATTTTTCTTGTGACGACAAACCATAATAAATTGCCGTGATGGCACAAGTGGCCAACAAAAAGCCTAGCACAGGCACCAGCAGCCAGGCCAGGTGATCGTCTTGCCCCAGGGTGCGGACCCGGTACACGCCGTACCAGCCAATGGCGGCAGCCAGCGGATGCGCCCATGCCCACAGATCTTTCACACCAAAAAGATAGATCCGATGCAGGCCAGTTTGGCCAAGAAGGAATGCCAGACAGGTCGCCAGAGTTTTATTTTTGATTGCCATACACCGATTATCGCGGCGGCCTATCCGTTGGCGCTTGGCTGTCGCCTAAACCCAATGCTTTCTGCATGATGACAATGTCGCGCCACGCGCCAAACTTCCAGCCGCAGGCGTCAATTTTGCCAACTTGTTCAAACCCCAGCGCTAAATGCACGCCGACAGATGACGTGTTGGCTGAATCGCCGACAATCGCCATCATTTTGCGAATGCCAACCGCCTCGCAGCGCGCCATCAGTTCAGCCAGCAGGGCACGGCCCAGGCCTTTGCCGTGCTGGTGGGGCGCAAGGTAAATGGAATCTTCGACCGAATAGCGGTAGGCAGGACGGGGCTTGAACCAGTTGCCGTAGGCAAAGCCAACAACTTCTCCTGCATTTGCCGCGACCAGATACGGCAAACCTTTGCCCAGTACATCAGCGCGGCGATTCGCCATGTCTTGCACGCTGGGGGCTTCGGTTTCAAACGTGCCTGTGCTGTATAAAACGTGGTGGGCATAAATCGCGGCGATGGCCGGAATATCTTCTTCACGGCTTGTTCTGATGATGGGCATAGCGTGTTGGTGGGAGAAAAAATGGATGATACGTACTCACGGGCTATAATCATAGGCTTTGCAGCGGTTCGCTGGCCGGGTGGTCATGTCGAGTGTCTCAACCGCTGCAAGAACTTTTTGGGTACCTCATCGTGCCCTCCACCCTTTGGGAATACATCATGGTCGTCATCCGGCTCGCACGCGGCGGTTCTAAGCACCGTCCATTTTTTAACATCGTAGTGGCTGACAAGCGGGTTCGCCGCGATGGTCGCTTTATCGAGCGCATTGGGTTTTACAACCCGATTGCCAAGGGCGGCGAAGAAGGCTTGCGCATCATGCAAGACCGACTGACCCACTGGGTTGGCGTTGGCGCACAAGCGTCTCCCACGGTTGAGCGCCTGATCAAGCAAGACGCAACAGCTGCCGCCAAGGTCGCTTAATTCCGTATGTCGCTCAGCTTCAAGTCATCAGGCTTGCCTGATGATGCCGTAGAAGTCGGGCGTATTTTAGATGCGTGGGGCGTCAAGGGATGGCTAAAAATCCTGCCCCACAGCACCGCTCCTGAAGCATTGTTCTCAGCAAAATCTTGGTTTTTGCAGGCACCCGACGCCAAGTTTCGCCCGGGCTTCAATGCTTTTACGGGCACTGTCACCATCGTGGTTGACGAGGCAAAAACCCATTCTGATTCCGTCGTCGCCAAGATCGATGGCCTCGATGATCGCAACGATGCAGAAGCACTGCGCGGTTGTCGCATTTTTTTGCCGCGCAGCGCTTTTCCCAAAGTATCCAAAGACGAATACTACTGGGTTGACCTGATCGGCCTGAACGTCGTCAACCGCGAAGGCATCGCCCTGGGCTGCGTTCGTGACTTGATGGCCACCGGCCCGAACTCAGTGCTCTGTGTTGGGTACCAGGCGACACAGGAAGACGGCAGCAGCAAGGCTGAGGAGCGGATGATTCCGTTTGTGTCGGCCTATGTGGATGCGGTTGATGTGGATGGCAAGCTGATCACGGTTGACTGGCAACCCGATTACTGAGCTGCTTTGCCTTGACATGCAAAAATGTCACTTATGCGTTTTGATGTCATTACTCTATTCCCTGAGCTTTTCGCGGCGTTTTTAACCAGCGGTGTGACGCGGCGTGCTTACGCGTCAGGGCTGGTCGAGGTCAAGCTCTGGAACCCACGAGGCTTTGCTGAAGGTAACTACAAAAGAGTCGATGACAGGCCATTTGGCGGCGGGCCGGGTATGGTCATGCTGGCGGAGCCGCTGGCGCTGTGCCTGTCCGCGATTCGTGCTGAGCGGACATCGGGCAATGACCCTGTGGTACTTTTTACACCCGTCGGTGAGGTGTTGAATCACGCAGCGGTTACAGCCTGGTCTGGCTCCCAGGGTGCGGTACTGATTTGTGGGCGCTACGAGGGCATTGACCAGCGCTTTATCGACACCAGCGTCACGCATCACATCAGCCTGGGAGATTTTGTCTTGTCGGGCGGCGAGATTGCGGCCATGGCTTTGCTTGACGCGGTGGCTCGGCTCCAGCCGGGTGTGCTCAACGATGAAGGCAGCCACCAAATGGACAGTTTTAACCCGGCGCTCGATGGTCTGCTGGACTGTCCGCATTACACCCGACCTGAAGGCTGGCAGGGGCAAACCGTGCCTGATGTGCTGATGTCAGGCAACCACGCCCATATTCAGCGTTGGCGTCGTGAACAACGGCTGAGCCTGACCCAGCAGCAGCGGCCAGAGCTGGTTGAAAAGGCGCGCGTGGCTGGCCAATTGACTGCCAATGACGAGACTTTTTTGGCCACGCTGGCGGGTAATTCCAGCCAGAAGCCATAAATTGCTATAATCAAAGGCTTTTCGATCCTCTGGCGGCCACTGCAACTTGCTTAGTAAGATTTGCGGTCTTTAGCGTAGCGCGTGAATGAACGAAAAAGTATTTTGGAAAAATCATGAACCTGATTCAAACCCTTGAGCAAGAAGAAATTGCCCGCCTGAACAAAACCATTCCTGTTTACGCACCTGGCGATACCGTCATCGTTAGCGTCAATGTGGTTGAGGGCACGCGTAAACGTATGCAGGCTTTTGAAGGCGTGGTGATTGCCAAGCGCAATCGCGGCCTCAATTCCAGCTTCATCGTCCGCAAAATCTCCAACGGTGAAGGTGTCGAACGTACCTTCCAGGTCTATAGCCCACTGATCGCCAAGATCGAAGTCAAACGCCGTGGTGATGTGCGTCGTGCCAAGTTGTACTATCTGCGCAGCCGTAGTGGCAAGTCAGCACGTATCAAAGAAAAACTCGGCGTCAAGGCAGCTTAACTTTTCGCATAAGTTCTGCTTGCGTTTGAATGAGGCCACTCTGTTGAGTGGCTTTTTTTATGCCAGTAATTTATTCAAATAATTTATTTAAATAATTGATGCAATTCATTAAACCTCTGCCGAAATTTGATCCCCGCAGCATCCCCGTGCATGGCGTTGACGACCATCTCGAAGGGGTCGCGTCTGCTCGCCTCACGCCCGATGCACTACGGGCGCGTTTTGCAGCGCCTCCCGACTGGATGCCAGAGCACAGCGTTGAAAAGAAGTTTGAAAACCGCGAACCCGCTTTGGCTGCCGTGCTGATGCCGCTGGTGATGCGCGATGAATTAATGCTGCTGCTGACCCAGCGCACCACCAATTTGTCTACCCATTCAGGCCAAATCGCTTTTCCGGGTGGCCGTACCGACGAGTCTGACAACGGGGCCATTGACACAGCGTTGCGTGAATCCACGGAAGAAATAGGTTTGCCACGCCATCATGTTGAAGTGCTGGGCACGCTGCCCATTTACGTCACCGGCACGGCTTACATCATCACGCCGGTGGTGGCGCTGGTCACGCCTGGCTTTGTGCTTCAGCCCAACCCTGACGAGGTGGCTGATGTCTTTGAAGTGCCATTGGCCTACTTGATGAACCCTGCCAACCACCGCCACCATGCAGTCGAGTTTGACGGCATGACGCGGCAATGGCTGTCGATGCCTTATCTGGATGCTTCGGTACTGATTGAGAATGGGCAATCAACCGAACGTTTTATCTGGGGCGCAACGGCTGGTATGTTGCGTAATTTGTACCGTTTTTTATCCGCCTGACTTTACCTACCAGTCTGACAGTTATCATTTGGCATGAGCTTTTTTGCTGTTTTATTTGCGTTGTTGATAGAACAAGCCCGCCCACTGGCGCGCGGCAACTGGATTCATAAGGGTTCCAGGCTGTGGGCGCGCTGGGCCAGCCATCACTTGGACGCTGGTATGCCGCATCATGCTTGGATCGTCTGGTCCGTAGCCGTGGCCTTGCCCAGTGTGGTTGCGTTGCTGATGCATTGGGCGCTATGGGCCATTAACCCTTTGCTGGCGTTTGCCTGGGGTGTGGGCATTTTGTATCTCACGCTGGGGTTCAGGCAGTTCAGCCATTTTTTTACCGATATCCGGGATGCGCTGGATGATGGCGACGAAGGCACCGCCCGCGAACTGTTAGCGCAGTGGCGGCATGTAGACGCCAGCGATTTACCGCGTAGCGAAATCGTGCGTCATGTGATCGAGTATTCAGTCCTTGCTGCGCATCGCCACGTATTTGGTGTGCTGGGCTGGTTCTCGCTGCTTGCCGCGTTTGGCCTGGGGCCAGCCGGTGCAGTGCTGTACCGCATGAGTGAATTTGTCGCCCGCTACTGGCGCTATAAAAGTAAGTCCAGCGTCGCAGCAGGCGAGGGCGCAAGCCCGGCTTTGCAGGCCGCTGCCAGCCAAGCTTGGGGCGTGATTGACTACCTGCCAGCCCGTGTCACCTCGCTTGGTTTTGCAGTTGTGGGCAGTTTTGAAGATGCGATTGATGCCTGGCGAAACTATACCCAGCGGTTTTCAAATGATGCGACTGTAGCGCTGGAAACCCGCAATGACGACATCATTTTGGCGGCTACTTCAGGTGCAGTAAACGTGCGGCTAGGTGGGCAGGTCTTGCACACCAGCGTTGACCCCGATGCGTCCGCAGCTTTTCAGGCCGCAAATGCAAGCCCCCTGGATTCGGCAACACAGCCCAGACCCGGCCGTGCGCCGGAGCTCGCACATCTGCGCAGCATCGTTGGGCTGGTATGGCGTTCGGTGGTGTTGTGGATGGTGCTACTGGCGTTGCTGACGCTGGCTCGCTTACTTGGTTAGTAACGGGTTTGCGACAACTCAGCAAATAATTCACTATACAAACGATAGCGGTTGGTACTTATATGGATGGGATCAACGGCTGATTTAAGTTCTGAAATGACGCCACAACCTGGCTCATGCAAGTGGGTGCAGTTGTAAAATTTGCAGTTTTGCGCATGCGCTTTAAAGTCAGGCATCAACTGCGCTAGCTGCATCGGCTGAATGTGATGTAGGCCAAATTCTTGAAACCCCGGTGAGTCAATCAATGCCGTCGTGCGTTCGGCATTTACCCAATACAGGGTGGTACTGGTCGTGGTGTGTTTGCCTGAATGGAGTGCTTGCGAGATTTCCGCCGTCAGTACCTTGGCCGTGGGGATCAGCAAGTTGGTCAAACTGCTTTTACCCGAACCCGACGGGCCTAGCACCAATGTTTTTTTGTGCTTCAGCAAAGCCATCAGATCATCAGTTTGCCTGGTGTTTTCAGGCGCTTCCAGTTTGGGTTTGATGGCCAGCGGCAGCATTTGGTATCCCATGGCGCGGTACGCTGCCAGCTTGGTCCAAGCTCTGCCAAACGGTTCTGTCAGATCACTTTTGTTCAACGCAATGATGGGTGTGATGCTGGCGGCTTCCGCGGCTATCAAGGCACGCGTCAGCTGGCTTTCTGAGAACTCTGGTTCAGCGGCAATCAGTATCAGTATCTGGTCTAAATTGGCTGCAAACGACTTGGTACGCAACTCGTCCTGCCGATAAAAAAGATTGCTCCGATCGTCAATTTTTTCAATCGTACCTTCGTCCTCAGTCGGCAGCCAGCGCACCTTGTCGCCAACCAGTGCCTGCCCTTTTTTACCACGCGGGTGGCAAATGATGCGTTTGCCTTCAAGCGTTTCGACCAGTACATGGCGGCCAAAGCCAGCAACCACCAGGCCCTGCTGCATACCCGCTGCAGAGGTACCAGCGGGGCGCTGGTACTTGCTCAAACAAGGATCCTCATTGGCTTAGCAGCGCGTCAACTTTAGACGCGCAAAAAAAGTCACTGACGGATATGCCATTCACATCATGCGTGTTAAAGCGCACCGTGCATTGGCTGAAGCGCACTGACAAGTCTGGGTGGTGGTTTTCTGAATTGGCAATAAAGGCCAGAGCGTTCACAAATCCCATCGTCTCATGGTAGTTTTTAAAGCTGTAGGTTTTCTCAAGCGCACCATCGATTAGCCGCCAGCCGAGTATTTGTTCACCATTCAGTTTGCTGAGCTGCGTCACGATTTCAGTGGCGCTCAAGGCTTTTCGGTGTTTGTGAATAGGGCTGATCATGCAGCGCCTCCGGCGGGGTTCATCCGCGCCAAGCGCTCTGACGCGGGTGGGTGCGAGTAGTAAAACTTGACAAACATCGGGTCGGGTGTCAGGGTGCTGGCGTTGTCTTGGTACAGCTTGAGCAAGGCGCTCTGCAAGTCTTTGCCATCGGTTTGCGCCACCGCATAGGCATCGGCTTGAAACTCATGTTTGCGGGAGAACTGGGCAAAAATGGGCGATATGAAAAAACTGAACAGTGGCACCACCAGCATGAACAACAGCAGGGCCAGAGCGTCGTTTCCGCCGCCCAGCTGGGGCTTGATTCCGAGACCGGTATAAAACCAGAGCTGCGACGACAACCAGCCCAGCAGCGCAAAACCGACCAGACTCATCGCGAACATGCCCAGCATGCGTTTGATGATGTGCTTGTGCTTGAAATGCCCCAGCTCATGCGCCAGTACGGCATCCACTTCAGCCGGGCTGAGTTGCTTGAGCAGCGTGTCATAAAACACCACCCGCTTGGCTGCACCAAAGCCGGTGAAGTAAGCATTTGCGTGGGCTGAGCGCTTGCTGCCGTCCATCACAAACAAGCCCTTGGCCGCAAAACCGCAGCGTTGCATCAGCGCGCTGACGCGGAGCTTCAGAGTTTCATCATCGAGTGGTTTGAATTTGTTGAACAGCGGCGCAATCACGGTCGGGTAGAGCACCAATATCAACAGGTTAAAACCCATCCATGTGGCCCACGCCCACAGCCACCACAGGCTGCCCGCGCTGCCCATCAGCCACAAAATCAGCGCCACGATCGGCAAACCAATCACCGCACCCAGCAATACGCCTTTGAGCATATCCGTCAGCCACAATTTGAAAGTCATTTTGTTAAAGCCAAAGCGCTCTTCAATTTTGAAGGTGCTGTAAAGCGTGAAAGGCAAGTCCAGCACGCCGCTGATGGCAGCAAACGCCCCGAGCAAAGCCAACTGCGGCAGCAGGCTGCCATAGCTGGCCAAGGCGGTGCTGTAGATGGCTTGGTTAAGGGCATCAATACCGCCCAGCAGGGTCCAGCCCAGCAGCAGGGCAGCACCAAAGGCCATTTCCAGCAGTCCAAAGCGTGCCTTGGTGATGGTGTAGTCAGCGGCTTTTTGGTGCGATGCAAGCGAGATGGTGGCAGCAAAAGCAGCGGGTACAGCGCTGCGGTTTTGCGCTACATGGCGAATCTGCCGTGTCGCCAAATAAAAGCGAACCAGCAAACCTATTACCAGTGTGGCGCTGAACACCAACGTAAAAATCAGAGAAATATTTTGCATGCGATGGAGTTTAGGCTATCAGCGAGAATCATGGGATGCATGAACCAGAAACCCAACTTAAAAAATCCGACCAAAACCTGGTCTGGCTAGACTGCGAAATGTCCGGACTCGACCCTGAAAAAGAGCGCCTGATCGAGATTGCGGTCATCATCACCGGTCCTCAGCTCACCCCGCGAATCGAAGGTCCGGTCTTGGCCATTTTCCAGTCTGACGAGGTTTTAGACCAGATGGACAAATGGAACAAAGGCACGCACGGCAAAAGTGGTTTGATTGACAAGGTCAAGGCCAGCACCATCACCGAGGCAGACGCCGAAGCTCAAATCCTGGCTTTTATCGGCCAATACGTCCCCAAGAGCAGCTCACCCCTGTGCGGCAACACCATCAGCCAGGACAGGCGCTTTCTGGTCAAGTACATGCCCAAGCTAGAAGCGTACCTGCACTACCGTAACATTGACGTCAGCACCTTCAAAGAGCTCGCCAAGCGCTGGCGCCCCGAGGTCTACAACGCCTTCAAAAAGCAGCAAAAACACACCGCACTGGCTGACGTCCACGAGTCTATTGACGAGTTGGAGCATTACCGGGAGCATTTTTTGAAGTGAGCTCGGTATTTCTATGCTTTTCAGTAATTTTTAAGCCCTAAAAGTGCCTCTAGACCTTTAAATACGGGCGTAATAAGCTATTAAATTTGTAGCATACTGATCTCTGAACTTGACCCCAACCAAGCGCGTGCCGCAGCGCGCAAGGCCACTGGGTTGCCGGTGCTGATGAATTCAAGGCTTGGCGTTCCCGGCTGCTGTGACAGCGCATCGCCCAGTCGCTGCCGAGTTTGCCTGGCGACGGCCTGCCCGGTGTCTATGAGTTGCACATCGGGGCTTACCTGCGCTGCAATGTGCTGCGCTGCGAATGGGTAGTGGGTGCAGCCCAAAACTATCGTATCAAAGCTGTTTTTTGATTCGTTTGGCATCCCAAAAATGCCTGAATCGCTGAATATACGGGCGCACGCAGCTGTGACCTCTAGACCGTTGATGTCTTCAACCGATTGCTCGATGGCTTCAGCCAGGCCATCGCAGGGCAGCAAAGTAAAGCGTGCCTGGCTACTTTGCGCCGCAAGTAGCGCAGCAAACCGGGTGCTGGCCAGCGTGCTGCGTGTAGCCATTACGGCGATGTGTTGGGTTTTGCTGATCGCCACTGCGGGTTTTAAGGCGGGCTCTACGCCAATGATGGGCAGGTCCGGGTAAGTGGTTCGTAGGACGTCAATGGCCGCTGCGGTGGCCGTATTGCAAGCTACCACCAGCGCTTTGATGTTTTGCGCCACCAGATACGCTGTAATCGCCAGCGAACGCCCCATCACATGCGCATCGTCTCGTTCACCATAGGGCGCGTGGCCACTGTCGGCGATGTAGATGAAATCTTCAAACGGCAGATGGGTACGCAAGGCTTTTAAAACGCTCAAGCCGCCTATGCCGGAGTCGAAGATGCCGATGGACTGTTCCCGATGCACGTTGGATGACTTTGAATCACGCATAAGTCATTGAATT
>JBBAPP010000006.1:0-35484 GCA_040400775.1 Polaromonas sp.
TTAAGTCAGACTGCAAGCATGCTGGTGGTAGCTATTGCATAAAAATTTAAAAGCCATTACTTAACATAATATACATCGTAGAATATCAAGAGCCGCACCAGAGACAAAGAAAAAATCGGTCATCACCAAGCGCCCGTCGCTTGTTTGCTGCGTATCGCCTGCACCAGCAGCTTAGCAGCGTCTGGACGATTGCCGAGCTCTGCGAACTGCAATGCCGTCAGGCCGTTCTGATTTTTCAGCAAGGGGTCGGCGCCCTCGTCGAGCAGCAGCTTGACGGACTGCGGGTTGCCATACATGCTGGCCATCATCAGCGGCGTTGAGCTGTTGGGAGACTCGGCATCGATGTAGGCATAGTTTTCTAGCAGCAGCTTGATGACCTCAACATGCCCATTACTGGCGGCGTAATGCAGCGGCGTCCAGCCGGTTTTGTTGACGTCAGCCCCTTTTTTGACCAGCTTGTCTGCCAACTCAAGCTGGCCGTTGAGCGCAGCCAGCATCAAAGGGCTTTCGCCCAAATTATTGAAGGCATTTAAATTTATTTTGGGAGCATTCAACAACACATGGGCGGCTTTGGGCGACGGCTCCCGAATGGCCATGGTCAAGCCGTGTTGACTTTGTGGGTCTAGCGTATTGGCATCAAAACCAGCAGCCAAAAGTTGCTGAATGGTGCTTGCATCGTCGTTTTTGATAGCCCGGAAGAAATCTTCATAAGAGCCAGCATAAACAGGATTAAATGCAATAAAAACAATAAGATAAATTGCTTTACTAAAGTAAAACTTTAAGTATTTCATGAGACTTTAAACGGTTTTAACGCCTGAAAACAGCGTTTCAAAGTTGTCACTCGTGGCTTGGGCAATGGTTTCCAGCGGTTGACCTTTCAGCTCGGCAATCAGCTTGGCCACATACGCCACATACGACGGATTATTGGTTTTTCCGCGGTACGGAACAGGCGCCAAGTAGGGGCTGTCGGTTTCAATCAGCAGGCGGTCTAGTGGCACAAACTGAGCCACTTCGCGCAGGTCGGCGGCAGTTTTAAAAGTCAAAATACCCGAAAAAGAGATGTAAAAACCCATGTCCAGGGCAGCTTTGGCAACCGCCTGGGTTTCGGTAAAGCAGTGGAAAACGCCCGTTGCCTTAGTGGTTGAGCCGGCGCCCCCACCGCCTTCACCCTCTTCCTTCAAAATCGCCAGCGTGTCAGCAGAAGCGTTGCGGGTGTGGATGATAAGCGGCTTGTTGACTTGCCTGGCAGCGCGGATATGCACGCGAAAACGCTGGCGCTGCCATTCCATGTCAGCCACTGTGCGTTCACCAAGCCGAAAATAGTCCAAACCGGTCTCGCCAATACCCACCACTTTGGGTAAGGCTGAACGCTGTACCAGGTCCTGGACTGTAGGCTCCCGCACGCCTTCGTTGTCTGGGTGGACGCCTACGCTGGACCAAAAGTTGTCGTAGCGGGTGGCCAGCTCGTGGACTTCTTCAAACTCTTCCAGCGTGGTACAAATACACAGCGCCCGGTCGACTTTGGCATCGACCATGGCTTGGCGGATCTGTGGGAGTTCAGCCTTGAGCTGCGGAAAACTTAAATGACAATGGGAGTCTGTAAACATAGAAGCAAGAGGAAAGAAAATGCCTTAAAAAGGCTTTATAGCATTAAATACGGGCACTATCTGCTATTAATTTAATAGCACATCAAATCGTCTGAGTGGGTCTTTCAGACACCAAATGGACGCCCAACATCTCTTCAATCTTCAGCTTAAGCAAGCGCGACTTGTCATCGTTCGGAAAGCGCACACCCACACCTTGCGTGCGGTTGCCTGCGGCTCTGGGCGGCGTGACCCAGGCCACTTTACCGGCTATGGGGTAGCGCTGGGTGTCGTCGGGCAGGGTCATCAGCACGTAAACGTCAGCGCCCAACTGGTATTCACGCGCGCTGGCAATAAACACCCCACCCTCTTTGAACAACGGAATGTATGCAGCGTACAGCGCGCCGATTTCCTTGATAAGCAATTGTTCCACGCTGGGTCTGGCCGCTACGGGGGCGACCGGTGTTGGAGGTGATGCGGGCGTGGCACTCATGCACTAAGTTTATCGGTTTGCTTGGGAGGGTTTTGTCATGCCATGGCTTATTTTGAATTCAGGGCGATTTTGGCTCGGCTGGCCAGGGATTCGAGCATCAAACCCGGGTTGTAGGGATGCTCAACCGTGCGGGCGGTGGTGGCCAACTCTTTGGCCCAGTTGGCTAAGGCGAACATGCCCGATTTTGAAGCGGCAGCGGGCAAATCGGCAGGGCTGAAAAATCTTGGCTGCGCGCCCATTTTGACAACCCAAAGATCGTGGCAAAGCTTTTGTAGCGCATCAACTGCTTGTGACGGTAAAAAGTCGCTCAGGGCAGCGACATCGCCTTGGGCCATCGCCTTGGGCAGTGCCTGCCAACTTTGGGCGATGGCTGGGGCTTGGCCGCTTTGCACCCAAGCCAGCGCATCAGCTGGCCGGCCGCCAGCGGCTGTCAGCAAGGTCTTTAAATCAGCAGGTGTTGGCGATTTGACTGGCTTTTTCTCATCGCCTTGCGCTTGCATTCGCAGGCTGGCCGCTTGCAACCAGGCCAGTGCAGCGTCAAAACCTGGCCAAACCATGGTGTGACCCAGGCAGCGGCTGCGGATGGTGGGCAGTAACTGGTGAGCGGCCTCTGTGGCCAAAATAAACTTGACCGCGCCGGGTGGCTCTTCAAGCGTTTTGAGCAGGGTATTGGCGGTGATACCGTTCATGCGCTCGGCCGGGAACACCAGCACCACCTTGGTCGTGCCGCGTGAGCGGGTGAACTGGGTGAAAGACACGACTTCGCGTGCGGCGTCGACCTTGATCTCTTTGCTGGGCTTGCGTTTTTTACTGTCCAGCTCGTCTTGGGTCTTCTCGTCGAGTGGCCAAGCTAGTTCGAGCGACAGCAGTTCGGGCATCAGCAAGGCCAAGTCGGCGTGGGTATGGACGTCCACCGCATGGCAGCTGCCGCATACGCCGCAAGCGCCCTGCGGCGTCGGGGTTTCGCACAGCCAGGCGCGCGCCAGTGCGAGTGCCAGCTCAAACTGCCCCAAACCCGACGGCCCCGACAGCAACCAAGCGTGGCCACGCTGTTTTAGCAGGCTTTCGAGTTGGGTTTGCAGCCAGGGAGCCAGACCAGATTTGTTCATAGCCAGCCTTTGCGGGTAAAAACCTGCAAGACATCCTGCCAAACGATTTCGCGGTTTTGCGCTGCATTAATTCTGGCAAAACGGCTGGGTTCGGCTTGCCAGCGGTCCGCATAGCCTTGCGCCACACGGCTGAAGAATTCCACGGGCTGGGCTTCGAACTTGTCGGGTAAGCGCGCCCCAGCCAGGCGTTTGGCGGCCTCGTTCGGGTCCAGGTCAAACCACACCGTCAGATCAGGTTGCACCAAGGCGTTGCCCTCGGCAGATTGCACCCACTGCTCCAGCGTGCGCAGGATCGCCAAGTCAAAGCCGCGGCCAGCGCCCTGGTAGGCAAAAGTGGCATCGGTAAAACGGTCGCACAGCACCACATCGCCGCGCGCCAAGGCGGGCAGGATGACGCTGGCCAAGTGGTCGCGCCGGGCGGCAAATATCAACAGCGACTCGGTGAGTGAGTCCATCGCGTCGTTCAGCACCATGGCGCGCAGCTGTTCAGCCAGCGCTGTACCGCCCGGCTCGCGGGTGAGCGTCACGCAGCGGCCAGCGGCTTTAAAGGCATCAGCCAAACTGCTGATGTGGGTGGACTTGCCGGCGCCGTCTATGCCTTCGAAACTGATGAAAAGACCGGATGGCCGCAGCGACGGGCCGCCCCTAGCAAGGCAAGCCCCCTCGGGGGGGAGTGAAGTACGCGAAGCGACGAGCGTGGGGGTCATGTCTATTGGTTGCGTATGTATTTGTTGACGGCTTTGTTGTGGTCGCCGAGATTAGCGCTGAACTGGCTGCTGCCATCGCCGCGCGCCACAAAATACAGCGCCTTGGTCGGCTCAGGCTGTACCGCCGCCAGCAGCGCCGCCTTACCCGGCATGGCAATCGGCGTGGGCGGCAAACCGCCACGGGTGTAGGTGTTGTAGGGCGTATCTGCCAGCAAATCGCGTTTTCTCAGGTTACCGTCAAAGGCCTGACCCAGACCGTAAATCACGGTCGGGTCGGTTTGCAAACGCATGTTGATACGCAGCCGATTCGTGAACACGCCGGCTATTTGGGCTCTATCTGTGGGCTTGCCAGTTTCTTTTTCCACGATGCTGGCGAGTGTCAAAGCCTCGTCACGCGTCTTGAGCGGGGAATCAGGGCTGCGCAGAGCCCAGGCCGCATCCAAGCGCTTGTCCATAGCTTTGGCAGCACGTTTGAGCAGTGCCAAATCGCTAGAACCTTTGGCGTAGCTATAGGTGTCAGGGAAAAAGCGTCCTTCAGGGTGAATACCCGATTTACCCAGTGTGTCCATAATCATTTCGGGCTGGAGAGTAATAGAATCGGGAGTTAGTAGCTCTGCTTTTTGTAGCGCTTCGCGTACCTGGTTAAAGCTCCAACCTTCAACCAGGGTGATGCTTTTGAGCGACTGGTCGCCGCGCACCAGCATGCGCAGCAGGCTGCGGGGCGTGGCACCTGGTGTGATTTCATAGCTGCCGGCCTTGATTTTCCGGGCTTGGCCCGAAACGCGAAACCACGCTTGTAGCATTAGCGCATTGACATCCGCGCCGCTGGCAAGCACCGCGTCAGCGACTTGCGCGGCATGCGTGCCAGGCTCAATTCCCAAGTCCAGCACCTGGCTGCCTGGAGGCAAGTTCAAGCGCATGGGGCTGTGCAGCCACCAAGCGGCTGCGCCTATGGCCAAGCTAGCCAACAACAGCGTAAACATCAACAGTCTTGTAAAAACAGGCTTCACGCTCTGACTACCTTTTATAAAACACACATGGCAACAAGCCATGATAATTCAGACCATGACGACCTCCCCCCTCCTCCCCGCGGTACTTTCGATTTCTGGTGTGGCAAAACTCAGCCATTGGGGTGTGATTCACGCCACAGGCGCCGATGCAGCCACTTTTTTGCAAGGCCAACTCACGCAAGAGATGGTCGGCATCGGGCCTGACACTGCACGGCTGGCTGCCTTTTGTAATGCCAAGGGCCGCATGCAGGCCAGCTTTGTGGTGTTCAAACGTAGCAATGATGACGGTATGGAAGAGTTTTTAATGCTCTGCAGTGCTGATATTTTGTCTCAAACCTTAATACGACTGCGCATGTTTGTGATGCGCGCCAAAGTAAAACTGTCCGATGCCAGCGCGGACTTCGCGCTTTATGGCCTGGCTGGAAGTGCTATCAATTTGGACCTGGATTGCAGCCGTATTCACTGGGCAAAACATGACTTCGAGGCTAAGCATTACGTATTTTTATACCCCGGAGCTGGGCTTGAGCGGGTTATATGCTGCGTACCGGCTGGTCAGCCAGCGCCAGCGGGTGCAGATTTAGCCATTGACACCTGGAATTGGCTGGAAGTCCAAGCCGGCATTGCGCTGATCAGCCAACCGATTTTTGAGGCTTTTGTGCCGCAAATGCTCAATTACGAGTCAGTAGGCGGGGTCAATTTTAAAAAAGGCTGCTACCCAGGGCAAGAGGTGGTGGCGCGCAGCCAGTTCAGGGGAACACTGAAGCGCCGGGCTTATGTGGTGCATGGCTTGGGACACATGCACGTCGGACAAGCGGTTTTTCACGCCAGTGATGCCGAGCAGCCTTGTGGGCTGGTGGCAGCCTGCGCGCCCAACCCGTCTGGTGGGTTCGATGCGATTGTCTCGATGCAAACCTCAGCAGCTTCCAGCGGTGCGTTGGCCTTGGACGGCGCGCAAGGTGCTGCCTTGAATCTGCTGCCGCTGCCCTACCCTTTGCTTGAAGATATTTAGGTTTTAGCATGTGTCTGGCAGCTTTTGCCATCAACGCCTCGGCCAAATGGCCGCTGCTGATTGCCTCCAATCGGGACGAGTTTTTTGACCGCCCCGCCCTGCCTTTGGCGCAGTGGCAAACCAGCGCTGGCGAGACGGTCATTTCAGGCCGTGACGTGCGGGCTGGCGGCACCTGGCTGGGTATCACGCCGGCTGGCCGCATCGGCCTGCTGACCAACGTGCGCGAGCTTAAAACTCCCGCTGCGCCCCGGTCGCGTGGTGAATTAGTCATACGCTGGCTGAAAGGGCGCATGGACGCGGATCAGTTTGCAAAGCAAACCGACAGCGCAGCCTACGGCGGTTTTAACCTGGTACTGGGCGATCTGCAAACAGGCCAATGGCGTTGCCTGAGCAATCGCCCACAAGCCGGCGGGCTGCACAGCCAAGCCATGGCTGATGGCGTGTATGGCCTGTCGAATGCGGCGCTGGACACGCCCTGGCCCAAAACACTGGCCTTGAAGGCGGCGATGCGTGAGGCTTTAAAAAGCGACTCTGAAAACCTGCTCTGGCAGGCGCTGGAAAATCGACAGCGGAGTAGCTCTGGCGCGTTGCCTGAAACCGGTTTGCCAGCGGACCATGCATCCGAATTATCGAGCGCCTTCGTCTATGCCCCCGCGCGGGGTTATGGCACACGCTGCAGCACGTTGCTGGCGGCAACAATGGACAAGCAAAACTGGCGCCTGCAGATGACGGAAAAGACCTATGCGCTGAGCCCAAGCGGCGTCATGGTTGAAGAGGCAGTCCAGAACCTGACATTAAAGCTCAAGCAACCTAGCAAAAGCTCACATTTGAGTCAGTAACTGAGGCGGTATCTGCTTGCGCAAGGCCTCCCGCTCTTTTTCGGGTGTTGCCTCAAGTGCGCCCTTGAATGCCGCAACTGCCTTGGCATCATCCTTTTTCTGGTTGACGTAAATCGCAGCCATCTTCAAGTACCCGTCTTGGCGACTGGCAGGCCAGTCTTTGTTGCGCAGCACCAGACCCTGGATTGCCATCTCAAAGTCACTTTTACGCATAGCCAGCACGTAGGCGGCAGACAGCAGGTCAAAATCAACAGTACCCTCGTGCATATATTGCTGGGCAAGCAAGGCAGCTTCGTTTTCTTGGCCGCTGCGGCTCATCAAGATGACCTTCAGCGATCGCACTGCGGCGGCTTTGGGCTGGATTTTTTCGCAACGCGCCAAGTATTCAAGCGCTTTCTCGTTGTTGCCCATCTGGGAATAACCGCGCGCGATGTTGCTCATCATGGCGATCACATAAGGGCGCGACACAACCACAGACTCCCAAATCCAGACCGCGTTTTTCCAGTCGCCCCATTGGGCCAGTTCATCCGCAAGCATAGGCGTAATTTTTCGGTAATGGGTGTTGATGGCGATGCCATCTTTGGCAAATGTCAGTATTTCACGTTTAGTTTTATCCCACTTAGGGTGGTTGGCATCGCCCGACTGAGAGATCGTCAGCGCCAATTTGACCGCGGTGATAATTTTGCTTTCAGTGGCCGCCGCTTGCAGACTGATGTAGACCGTCAGCGCCATGCAAAGCGTCATGCTGACGGCCAATACCTTCGAATAGGCTGGCTTCCATGCCACACGGCTTGCCGCGGCAGGGCCGCGAATCGACAAGCGGGCATCAGATGCAGCCAACAAGGCCAAGCAGATGGCAAAAAGGCTTCCAGTGGCCGCTAATCGCCATGGGAAGCCGATATTGCTGACGATTAAAAATGCCAACATGCTGGCCAGCACAATGGCACGCACAGGTGCCTCGGCCAAGCCTTCGGGCGTTCGGTTGCACAAAGTTCTAACCGCTGTGGCGGCAAGATAGGCCAACAGAGCCAATAAAAAAACAAGCCCTGTCAGGCCATACTCTGCCAACAATTGCAAGACCTCGTTGTGAGCGTAATAGTCAGTTTCCAGCTGAGCCCCTTGAACCTGGTACAACGGCTGCATGGCCTCCCAGGCGCCTGCGCCAACACCCGTCATGGGATGGGCTTTTACCATCGCCGTGGTGGCCTTCCACATGATGAATCGAACCCCCAGAGAGCCGTCAGATGCTGAGATTGAGGCGGTACGTTCAAACGCCATGTCAAAAGGGCTGACAGCGTTGCTGTAGTGGGAGCGGTCGGCGATCACTTTAGGGTTTCCTGACTTGACCATCCCCATGCTCATGACGGTAGCGAAAAGGACTCCGCATGCAAGGACGGTTTTGCCACGGTCCCAGGAACTGAAACCAAACTGCTTGCGCAACAAAATGCCAATCAGTGGCAAAACCAGTAGCACAAGTAGCCACATCGCAGCCAGCGCGCCACGGGTTCCGGTCATCATCAGCGCAATGCTATTGAAACCCAGCGTGAAAGCCAGCAGCGAGATGCGTGAGGGGGTTTTTGCCTGCGCCAGCAAAAAGGCGGTAAATGGAAGGGTACAAACAACAAATTCAGCAAAAAAGTTCCGGTTGACAAATGTCGACGCCGGGTTAGGGCCTTGCGGAAAAAATGTGAAATCAACATAAAACTGCAGCACCGTCCAGAGCGATGCCATCACCGCACCCCAATGAATGGCTTGCATCACATAAGGCAGGCGCAAGCGCGACAGCGTGTTCATGCCAAGCCACAAAAGCAAACTAAAAATAAACCACCGGATGGCCTCAACACCCGCCAGATAAGTGTGCGACCAGACCATACTGCTGAGCGCATAAAGCATCAGCGCCAGCGGTAGCCACATCAAGGCATGCCAACGCAAAGCATCGCGTCGGCTACGCTGTTGCCAAAAAAATACCAGACCAGCAGCGATGGCGGCGAACGCCACCAGCATGGACTTCAAGGTGTCTTGCAGCATCAACTCGCTGGGAACACCGATGGCTGGCGTTATCAGCAGCATCAGCGCCAGGATGAACACTGTCCAGTCGCCACCCCGGACAACTTCTTGCGGAAGTGCAGCTGCAGCGACCGCCGAAGCTGTCATTCGGCTAGGCCTGCCACCATGTGGAGGAAGCGCTGGCCGATCGGCTGGCGTGTCAGCACCGGTACTTTTAATCTGAAGCGTCGAAGCCTTGCCATTTCGGCCAACAGGGGCGGCACCAGGATTTCTGCTGGCGGTTTGTTTTTTGGATGCCATGAAAAAAAGCAGGGCTCTGCTGTGCGTCAGCTGGTGGCTGGTTTGTCGCCTCGGTCAAGGCAATAAAACATTTCAATGTGCGGGATCTCGACTTCTTCAAAAGGCTCTCCCCTTGCAAGGAAACCAGCGCGCGCATAAAAACCCTCGGCACTGCGCTGGGCATGTAGCACCACCTCCAGATTTCCTTGTCGCCCGGCTGAGGCGATTAAAACCTGTAGCAAGTCCTGGCCAATGCGGGTACCGCGCAAAACCCGCTTGACAGCCATACGGCCTATTTTGGCTGTGTTAGCGGAGTGCGCCAGCAGTCTTGCGGTCCCAATGGCTTGACCCAAGTGGTTGTAAGCCACGGCATGCAAGGCGCTTGGGTCGGCTTCATCCCATTCCAATTCTGAAGGGATTTTTTGCTCTTGTACAAAAACCTCCGTACGAACCTGTGCAGCATCCGCCCCGAGTTCAGCCCAGCTTCCAGTTTTGATGGCGTAGGTCGGCTGTCGGTCTTCAAATCCCTGTAACACCAGCCGCAGCACGTCAGGTACTGGCTTGGAAGTTTGGCTGCTGGGGTCAGCAAATACATAGATCAGATCGCTGGTGATCAACAGCTCAGTACCCCGAAAAATCGCGCCCGAAAAAACTATAGAAGAGTTGCCCACCCTGTCGCAGCGCAACGCCACGTCCAGTTTGTCATCAAAATGCGCTGAGGCATGGTATTCAATACTGACTTTTTTAACGTATAAATCGCCCCCAAGAAGCTGCATGGCCTCTTCATAGGGCAATGACAGCGCGCGCCAGTAGTCCGAGATGGCGGTGTCCAAATACATCAAATAATGTGCATTAAAGACTATTTTTTGCATGTCTACTTCAGCCCAGCGCACGCGCAAAGGATGAAAAAATCTGAAGTCTTGTCGTTTCATGGTCTGTTATTTAAAAGTAAGAGATTTCTGCTGTGGCAAGATAGTACAACGCGAAAATCTACAGCAGTACTCCTCAGGACTTCAATTCATGGCTTTTATCTACTACGTCACGCAAATCCAATTTGACTTTGGTGCCATCAAGTTGCTCAAACAGGAATGCGCCCGTGTCGGCATTACCCGGCCGCTGATCGTCACCGACCAGGGCGTCAAGGCTGCAGGAATATTGCAAAAGGCTGTGGATCAGCTGCCGGGCATGACGATGAGCGTGTTCGACCAAACTCCTTCCAACCCCACCGAGGCGGCTGTGCGTGCCGCTGCTGCGCTTTACAAGTCTGGCAACTGCGACGGCCTGATTGCTGTGGGTGGCGGCTCGGCCATTGATTGCGCTAAAGGCGTTGCGATAGCGGCCACCCATGAGGGGCCGCTCACGACTTACGCCACGATAGAAGGCGGCTCACTCAAAATTACCGATCGTGCAGCACCATTGATTGCCGTACCTACCACCAGCGGCACCGGCAGCGAAGTGGCGCGGGGCGCCATCATTATTGTGGACGACCATCGCAAACTGGGTTTTCATTCTTGGCACATCGTGCCCAAGGCGGCCATTTGTGACCCAGAGCTCACCCTGGGCTTGCCAGCAAAACTGACGGCAGCTACCGGCATGGATGCGATTGCACATTGTATGGAAACCTTTATGTCAGCGGCCTTCAATCCGCCGGCTGACGGCATTGCGCTGGACGGATTGGCGCGTGGTTGGGCGCATATTGAGCGCGCCACCAAGGACGGCAGCGACCGTGAGGCACGCTTTAACCTGATGAGTGCATCCATGCAAGGTGCGATGGCATTTCAAAAAGGCCTAGGCTGCGTGCATTCGCTCAGCCACAGCCTGGGCGGTGTTGACCCACGCTTGCACCATGGCACGCTGAACGCGATGTTTTTACCGGCTGTGGTGCAGTTCAACGCAAGCGCAAAATCAATTCAAAAAGAAATGCGTCTGGAGCGCATGGCTCAGGCCATGGGGGGGCTTAACAGTTCAGACTTGCCAGCAGCTTTAACTGCGATGAACGAGCGGCTTGGTTTGCCTGCGGGTCTATCGCACATGGGTATCACTTCCGCCCTGTTTGAAAGCATCGTCAATGGCGCATTGGCAGATCATTGCCATGCTACCAACCCGCGCTTGGCTTCAGCAGATGACTACATCGGCTTACTTGAAAAATCAATGTGACCGCAGCGCAGCACTTTTTGATTTTGTCCATAAGCGAATCGGTTTTTCAAAGTACCGCTCGCTGACCAGCGCCAAAAAAAACGCTGACACCAAAACTATCAAGCCGAACAGCAATTGACTTGCAAGCCTCCAATCAGAGGGTTGCGACATGCCTAAATAGGGAAAAATAGCCAGGCTGCAGCCAAAATAAATAACTGGATGTATCAGGTACAAGCCATAGGTCGCGTTGCCAAAAGACCTGCTGATTTTTTCCATTCGTCCTGACAAGTCAAGACGGCATGCGACATACACCATAGCGTAACAAATGCCCGCTCCCACAAAGCCGCGCCAGCCTGTAAGGGCTTGAACCCAATTCTCCGGATTGATGGCCAACAGCAAACCAAACCCCAAGAGCAGCAAACAGACGCCCCAGTCAGCACGTACAAATACCGGTAACTTGCCCTTTTGCTTGGCGATACCCAGCAAACAACCGCCCATGAAGTACGCCGCGAATGCAGGGACTTGGGTATACAACACCAGCAGTTGTGCTGGCTCTGCAGATCGACTGAAGACCGCGGCAGTCCATCCGACCTGCACAGCGATGAGCAGCGCAAAAACAGCCCATGCACCCCAAGGCATACGACATGCAAGCATCAGCAATGGGAACATCAAGTAAAAGATAAATTCAACACCTAACGACCATCCACCGACCAGTACGGCATGCGATGCGGGGTCATAAAAACCAAACAAAAAACTTGCGTTGCTCAGGTACAGCCAAAATAGATCTTGAGACAGGCCAAGTTGTTTGATTTTCCAGGGCAAGACCAATAGCATTAAGAGCACATACAGCGGTGCCAATCGAAAATAACGAACCTTCAAAAATGCCTTGAATGAAAACCTTCGTACGTCAATGCGTTGACCGTAGGTGTACGCCAGGCTTGCGCCAGAAAGAATGAAAAACAAGTAAACGCCAAAGCTTCCCAGCGTGTGGACAAAGGCAATTTTTTGCCAATACAACAAATGGTAGGTGGCAACCGCTGCAGCGCTTAAGCCACGCAAAAAGTCCCAACCCAAAACGCGATGTGTCAATGCCATGAAAGAGACGATGAATGAAAAAAAATTGCCGTGTGTAGCCGGCTGACGGTCTTAATTATGTCGCTGATGTACGCCCCCAATTTACAATGCAGCACTTCATAGGAACAGCATGGCATCTCTCAACTTCATAGGCGGCGAAAAAGGCGGTGTTGGAAAATCAGTGACAGCACGCGTTTTGGCGCAATACTTTATTGACAAAGGTGTGCCATTTACCGGTTTTGATACCGACCGCTCGCACCATTCGTTCAATCGTTTTTATGCTGACTATGCGTCGCCTGTCCTGGTTGACCGCTATGAAGGCATGGACCTGATTGCAGCGGCGTTTGAGGACAATCCGCTGCAAAATGTGATCGTTGATTTGGCGGCCCAAACATCCGCTCCGCTGGCCCAGTGGATTGCCGACGCCAACCTGATGGAGCTGTTTGCCGAGATCGGCGTGACCGTCAACCTATGGCATGTGATGGATGATGGCCGGGATGCGGTGGATTTGTTGGGGCGCTTGGTCGACAGCTACGGCCAGGGCCCAAATTACGTGGTGGTGCAAAATCATGGGCGGGGTTCTGACTTTGTTTTACTGCACGACTCGTATGCCCTGCAAAAAGCCCAAGCGCACGGTGCGCATGTCATCGACCTGCCGCGTTTGCATGAGGCCTGTATGCGCAAGATTGACCAGAACAACACCAGCTTCTGGAAAGCCATCCATGACAAACACAGCAGCGATGCGCTGGGGTTGCTGGAGCGTCAGCGGGTCAAAACCTGGTTGAAAAGCTGTTACTCGGTTTTTGACCAGCTGCCGGTCTGATGTTTTAAGCCGCCCGCAGCGCATCCTTCAATTGCTGACCAATTTCTGGCTTGCCAGCAAATGGGTCGGTTGGGTTGCGGGTTTGCACTATGTCTTCCAGCCGCGTTTGCACCGACTTGATGGCTTTGGGGTGGCTGTAAATGTAAAACTGGTTAGCAGCCACGGCATCAAACACCAGCTGTGCGACATCTGCCGCGCTGACTTTGCCTGACCCAACGGCTTTATCGGACATCGCCTGACCAATGCGCTGACTTTGTGTGGGTTGACTGCCGCGCAGCGCAGTCGGCCGATTGCGGTGGCTATGGCTGATGCCTGTAGGCACAAAAAATGGGCACAGTACAGAGGCACTGATCTGCTTGGTAACCAACGACAGGTCCTGGTAAAGCGTCTCACTCAGTGACACCACCGCATGTTTGCTGACGTTGTAGACACCCATGTTGGGCGCGTTCAGCAAACCAGCCATGCTGGCCGTATTGACGATGTGGCCTTGCCACGCTGCATCACCCTTGGCAGCCTCCAACATCATGGGTGTGAAGATGCGCACGCCATGGGCCACACCCATCACGTTGACGCCCAGCACCCATTCCCAGTCCTTGACGGAGTTCTCCCAAATCAGGCCGCCTGAACCCACGCCGGCGTTGTTAAACACCAAATGTGGCGCACCAAAGCGTGACAGCACGGCCGCGCCCATAGCTTCCATTTGGCTGGCACTCGATACATCAAGTTTGAAGGGCAAGACTTGTGCGCCAAGCGCTTGCGTCTCGCTGGTGGCCGCGTCCAACGCGTCTTGCTGTACGTCAACCAACACCAAATTCATGCCCAGCTTGGCGCCGATGCGCGCGCATTCCAGGCCAAAGCCAGAGCCAGCGCCTGTGAGTACCGCCGTTTTACCTTTGAAATCGGTGATCATGCCTCAAGCCTCTTCAAAATATAGCCAATACGCGGGAAATGAACATGCACCGTGCCAGCCCTTTCGTCGATACGGCGCAGGCTGTAGTGCATGCGGGTGGCGGCGACCAGCTCGCCTGCTGTCGGCTCGAGGCCAAAGTTTTCACTGCGAATCGTGACCTGAGTGCCCAGCGCAATGCTGTGCTCGTCCTGAAAAGTCTCGTCGTGCAAAGGCACTGGCGTGCTAGCTGCCGCTAGAGCAATGGCATCTGCAGCGCTGAATTTTTCAAACCCTGCGTGACCCATGTCAGCCAGACGATCCATCCACGCCAGCACGGCAGGCGTGGTGTTGAGAATACCCGCCATGGCAGGCGTGCGGGTGCGGGTGAACCAGAGCGGGTGGTAGGCGGAAAAGTCAGCAATGCTAGGCATTGCACCCAATAAAAACGGCCAGTCGTCGAGCATGTCAGACATACGGCGCAGGTAGGACTTGTAGGCCGCCGTGGCATCAGCCGCAGGCATACGCGGCATGCCTTGGCGCATGGCTTGACGGTCTTCAGCAAAGGCTTTGGCGGCCTCTGGCGGCGCACCTGCAAACACCTGTGCGGTGCCCGCTGGCTGAAAGTTGTAGGCCATCGCCGTCCAGAACAAAGTGGTGTCAGCCCACTGCGCCAGCGTCCGACCCATGCCCTTGCTGGGTTCAGGGTACAGGCTGGGGTCTGGCTGCAAATGCTCCAGCACATCAGCAATCAGCGCGGTGTCACAGTAAATGTCAGCGCCAATTTGCAACACCGGCGTTTTACGGTAGCCGCCCGTTAGCGCCACCACATCAGGCTTGGGCATGATCATCGGAATAATGACCGACTTCCAGGCTAATTTTTTATAGCCCAATATCAGCCTGACCTTTTCAGCAAATGGTGACGTAGGGTAATGGTGAAGAATCAAATCGGCCATAATTTCCTCCGCAAGATTAGATCAATTTAACAAGCTGCTTGCCAAAGTTTTTACCTTTCAGCAAGCCTAAAAAAGCCTCAGGCGCAGCAGCTAGCCCATGGGCCACAGATTCGCGTGGCTTGAGCTTGCTAGTACCCACCAGCATACCCAGTTCTTGCAATGCCTCGGGCCAGACGTGCATGTGCTCGCTGACGATGAAGCCCTGAATCCGCAAGCGGCTCATCAAAATCAACGCCGGGTAAGCTAAAGGCAGAGGTTTGCCGTCGTAGCCCGCAATCATGCCGCACATGGCGATACGGCCAAAGGCGTTCATCAATGGCATCACTGCGTCCAGCACCATGCCGCCAACATTCTCAAAGTAGCCGTCAATGCCATTGGGGCACTCGGCCTTGATGGTTTTTGCCAAGGCGCTGGCGTTGTCGTGCAGTTTGTAATCTATGCAGGCATCAAAGCCCAGTTCAGCAACCGCGTATTTGCATTTGTCGGGTCCGCCCGCGATGCCCACGACGCGGCAGCCGCGCGCTTTGGCCAAGGCTGCAAACGCACTGCCCACAGCGCCCGTTGCAGCACTCACAACAACCGTTTGGCCTGGCTTGGCTTCAATGATTTTGACCAAGCCGTAGTAGGCTGTAACGCCCGGCATACCCACCGCGCCCAGGTAATGTGACAGCGGCACATGGGTGGTGTCAACCTTGCGCAACGCACCCATGGCGTTTGCATCGGCCACACTGTATTGCTGCCAACCGCCCATGCCGACCACGCTGTCGCCGACTGCAAACTTTGGCGAGCGGCTTTCTAAAACTTCGCCCGCTGTACCGCCCCCCATCACCTGGCCGAGCACCTGGGGTACGGCGTAGCTTTTGCTGTCGTTCATGCGGCCACGCATGTACGGATCCAGGCTTAAAAAGTGGTGGTGCACCAAAACCTGGCCGTCGGCCAAAACCGGCGTTTCAGCCGTCGTCAATTTGAAGTTGCTGGCGACGGCCTCACCGGTGGGGCGGTTGTCGAGAAGGATTTGCTGGTTGACTGGCATCCTGTGTTCCGTTCAATAGAGGTTAAATTTGCTATTAATTTAATAGCTACTTGCACTTGTATTTATTGGTCTAGAGCACTAATATGCTTAAAGAAATCAAAAAATGGCGCGGGTAGGTGCTTCAGTCGGTTGAAATAACAAAACTTGACGCTCGGATCAATGGGTTGCTGTTTTGATCGCCAGCTAACAGCCGTTTGACGTATTTGAATGTCCCCGTCGCCTGCGCGCAAGCATTTCCCTGCGCATCAAACAACGTCGCTTCTGTAAACGCCAGAGTCACGGTGCGGTGAACCAAACGCCCTTTCGCTGTCAGGCGGCTACCGTCACCTGGTGCGGGCCGCATGAAGCTGGTTTTCATCTCTATCGTCACCACGCCCATGTCGGGCTGAACGCTGCGCGCAGCAGCGGCAAGCGTCACGTCCATCAGCGTCATGACTGCGCCGCCGTGGGTGACGTAGAAGGAGTTCAAGTGTTCGGGTTTCGGGCTGTAGCCGATCACTGATTCAGCGTTTTCAAACTTTTCAAGTTCGAAGCCCAGGTGCGTAACAAAAGGGATGTCGACACCAAAACCGATGGACATGGCTAGCCTCCGGCAACTATCGAAACACCACCATCCACCGCCAAATACTGCCCCGTGATGTGCTTGCCCGCATCAGACGCGTAGAGCACGCACAGACCTTTCAAGTCTTCGTCGTCGCCCAGGCGCTTCAGCGGTGCGTGGTCGGCCAGCTTTTCTTCACCAAAAGCCTTGAGCGTGCCCATGGTCATCTTGCTGGGGAAAAAGCCTGGGCAAATGGCATTAACCGTGATGCCGTGTACGCCCCACTCCGCTGCCAGTGCCCGGGTAAAGTTAATGGCTGCACCTTTGGATGTGTTGTAGGCAATGGTTTGCATACCGCTGGGGTTGCCGCCCAGCCCGGCGATGGATGCGATGTTGATGATGCGGCCCTGCTTGCGCGCAATCATCGAGTGCTTGGCAATCTGCTGCGACAAAATAAAGTAACCGCGAATGTTCAGATTCATCACCTTGTCCCAGGCCTCAACCGAATGGTCTTCAGCCGGTGCGCCCCAGGCAGCGCCTGCATTGTTGACCAAAATATCCACCTGCCCCATGCGCTGTATAGCCGCATCAGCCAGCATACGTATGTCTGTTTCCTTGGCGCAGTCGGCGGCTATCCAGTCAGCGTCAATGCCAGCAGCCTGCAACTCGGCGGTGGCCACTTTGAGGTCTTCCGCTTTGCGTGAGCTGAGCATGATTTTGGCGCCCGCCTCACCCAGAGCATGCGCCATTTGCAAGCCCAGGCCGCGTGAGCCGCCGGTGACGAGCGCTGTTTTTCCAGTCAGGTCGAACAGTTTTTGAATACTTCTAGGGGTCATGTGGATCTCCGTTATTTAAAAATGGCTGCTACGGCTCAGTGGTCATGGTCGAGCGCACGTAGATCAACACTGCACCGATGGCGGTCATCACCCCTCCTGCGGCCATCATCATCCAGCCAAAGGTATCGCCTGCTCTTTCGACAAAAATACCGAGAATGACAGCCAATAAGCCGCCAAATATCAGCGCCCAGATGATTTTGTGCAGCCGCGCCATCTTCGGGTCCGTGGGGTGGTTGGCACCGGGTTTGTAAAAGCCCATTAAAAAGCCTCCTCAGGCAAGTTGGCGCACAGCAGGTTGCGGTTTTCAACCACCGCCAACCAAGCCGTTATTTTGGGTAATTCATATGCATAAAAATAGGCTGTAGCGCCCTGAATACCGGCACGAGAAGCTACTGAATGGGTAGCGATTGGATCAATAGACGCGTGCGCAACATCCAACCAAATCCAGGCCAGCACAGTGTGGCCAAAGGCCTGCATATAGGGCACGGCATTGGCCAGAGCCTCTTGCGGCTTAGCTGTAGCCCATGCCGCCTGGGTTGCTGCGCTGACGTGTTGCCAAGCTTTGCCAAGGGCATCAGCGTGGCTTTTGAGTTCGCTACGGTTTTTGGTTTTTTCGATCGTCGCCTGCATGCGCGCGGCCAGTAACGCCAGTCCCCTGCCCCCTTCCATCAGCACCTTGCGTCCGAGTAAATCCATGGCTTGAATACCGTGTGTGCCTTCGTGAATCATGTTCAGGCGGTTGTCACGCCAGTACTGCTCAACCGGAAAATCACGCGTGTAGCCGTAACCGCCCAAGACCTGAATCGCCAGCGAATTGGCCTCCAGGCAGTATTCGCTGGGCCAGCTTTTGGCGATGGGCGTCAGCACCTCCAGCAACATGCGGGCGTCGTCTGCCGCTTGTGGCTCAGCGGTATGCTGCTCGTCGACCAAACGCGCGCAGTACAGCTCTAATGCCAGCGCACCTTCACAATACGATTTTTGCGCCAGCAACATGCGCTTGACATCGGCGTGTTCAATGATGCGGATTTGCGGGGCGCTGGCGTCTTTTCCTTTCAGACCCACCGGCCTGCCCTGTGGGCGGTTCTTGGCGTAGTCCAGGCTGGCGTGGTACCCGGCCATGCCCAACATGGTGGCGGCCATGCCCACGCCAATACGCGCTTCGTTCATCATGTGGAACATGCAGCGCAGGCCTTCATGCGGCTTACCGACCAGGTAGCCGACGGCTCCATCAACCGACTGTCCTGAGTCTGTCGAAGGGGCCGGGTATTTGCCTTCACCGAAATTCAGCAAGGTGTTGGTGGTGCCGCGCCAGCCGAGTTTGTGGTTCAGCCCGGCCAGCGCCACGTCATTGCGCACACCTGTCAACTCGCCTTTTACATTGACCAGCTTTTTAGGCACGATGAACAGCGAAATACCGCGTGTGCCGGCAATCAATTTGCCATCCGGTCCAGGAATTTTCGCCAGTACCAAATGGATGATGTTCTCCGTCAGCTCATGCTCGCCCGACGAAATCCACATCTTGTTGCCTTTGAGGCGATAACGCGGGCCCAGCGGCTCAGCTTCAAAGGCATCGCCGTCGGGCACAGCACGGGTGGTCACGTCACTCAGTGACGAGCCCGCCTGCGGTTCGCTCAAACACATCGTGCCTGAAAAGCGACCTGAAAATTCGTTTTTGGCAAACACCTCTTTTTGTACATCAGTGCCATGCACCATCAGCAAATTTGCGTTGCCTGTGGTCAACATGCCCGAGCCAATACTGACCGATGCCATGGCAAAAAAAGCATTGGCAGCCGCCTCAACCGTATACGGCAGTTGCATACCGCCGATCGCATAGTCCTGCGCGGCACTTAGCATGCCAGATTCGGCATAGGCTTTGTTCGCATCATGGGTCGCCTGCGGCAAAATAACTTTTTCACCGTCAAAGTGCGGCTCTTGTGTGTCTACCAGGCGGTTAAACGGTGCGTACTTTTCCCGCGCAATACGCTCACAGGTGTCAAACACCGCATCAAAGGTTTCGCGCGAGTGGTCGGCAAAGCGTGGACGCTGGTTCAAGGACTCGGCGTGCAGCCAGTCGTAAAGCAAAAAATCAATCGTGGAGCGCAAATTCATGGTCAATCGCCATCAAGCCAGGTGTTAAAAAGGGTCGGTCTGCAAGCTGGTGGCAGGCTCGACCCTTTGTGGATGCAATGCACAGCAAATAAAGCTTACAGAACCTCAAAAATACCTGCCGCCCCCATCCCCCCGCCAATACACATCGTCACGCAAACCCGCTTCGCACCCCGGCGTTTACCTTCAATCAAGGCGTGGCCCGTCAAGCGCTGGCCCGTCACGCCGTAGGGGTGACCGACAGCGATAGCACCGCCATTGACGTTGAGCTTTTCCATGGGGATGCCTAGCTTGTCAGCGCAGTACAGCACCTGCACCGCAAAGGCTTCGTTGAGTTCCCACAGGTCAATATCGTCTATTTTCAAGCCGAGCTTAGCCAGTACTTTAGGGATGGCAAACACCGGGCCAATGCCCATTTCGTCAGGCTCGCAGCCGGCTACCGCAAAGCCTAAAAAGCGGCCCAGTGGCTTCAAGCCTTTGCGCTCGGCAACGGTCTCGCTCATGATGACCACGGCACCGCCGCCGTCTGAAAATTGGCTGGCATTGCCTGCCGCAATCACGCCGCCAGGAATGGCGGGCTTGATGCCGCTGATACCTTCTTTGGTCGTCCCAGCGCGAATCCCTTCGTCGTTGCTGACGGTGACTTGTTTGGTCGTCAAACCCATGACCGGGTCCGCCGCACCCATGGTGACCGTGATCGGCGCAATTTCTGCCGTATACAGGCCAGCAGCCAAAGCGGCGCTGGCTTTTTGCTGGCTGATAGCACCGTATTCGTCCATGCGATCACGGCTGATGTTGTAGCGCTTGGCCACTTGCTCAGCAGTTTGCAGCATGTTCCAGTAAATTTCAGGCTTGTTTCTGGCCAGCCATGCGTCAGCCAGCATGTGGGTGTTCATTTCCTGTTGTACGCAGGAAATGCTTTCCACACCGCCGGCCACATAAATATCGGCTTCACCGGCAATCACGCGCTGCGCAGCCAGGGCAATAGTTTGCAGGCCAGACGAGCAAAAGCGGTTCACCGTCATGCCTGAGACGTTCACCGGGCAACCTGCGCGCAGCGCCACCTGGCGCGCAATGTTGGCGCCGGTTGCGCCCTCGGGGGTTGCGCAGCCCATGATGACGTCGTCGACTTCGCCGGGCTCGATACCAGCGCGTTTGATGGCGTGCTCAACCGCATGACCACCCAGGGTGGCCCCGTGCGTCATGTTGAAAGAGCCCTTCCAGCTTTTGGCCAAAGGAGTCCGTGCGGTAGAAACAATGAGGGCTGAAGTCATGATGTGATCCTGATTAGTTAAAAGTTTTGCCTTCGGCTACCAAGCGTGCCAGCAGCGGTGCTGGCTGCCAGAATTTGGCATCGTCCAGCGGGTTTTGTGCAAAGCGGTTCATGGCTTGCACGACGTTGAACAAACCCACCTCGTTGGCATAGTTCATCGGGCCGCCGCGGTAAATTGGAAAGCCGTAGCCCATCAGGTAGACCATGTCAATGTCGCTGGCTTTTGACGCAATACCTTCTTCCAGAATGTGTGCGGCTTCGTTGACCAGTGCATAGACCAGTCGCTGTACGATTTCTTCGTCAGATACTTTACGTGGCGTGATGCCTAGCGATTTGCGGTGCTCTTCAACCATGCTGACGACTTCAGCGTTTGGAATTGCGTCGCGTTTGCCCGGAACGTAGTCATACCAGCCAGCGCCCGTTTTTTGGCCGAAGCGGCCTTTCTCGCACAACAGGTCAGCGGTTTTGCTGTACTTCATGTCGGGCTTTTCCAGGTAGCGGCGTTTGCGGATGGCAAAGCCAATGTCGTTGCCCGCCAAATCGCCCATACGAAAAGGGCCCATGGCAAAACCGAACTTTTCAATGGCTTTGTCAACCTGCGCAGGTGTGCAGCCTTCGTCAAGCAAGAAGCCACCTTGGCGGCCGTATTGCTCCACCATGCGGTTACCAATAAAGCCGTCACAGACGCCAGACACCACAGATGTTTTCTTGATTTTTTTACCCAGCGCCATCACGGTGGCCAGCACGTCTTTGCCAGTTTTTTCACCACGCACCACTTCCAGCAGCTTCATGATGTTGGCAGGGCTAAAAAAGTGCGTACCAATCACGTCTTGCGGGCGCTTGGTAAACGCCGCAATCTGGTTCATGTCCAGCGTAGAGGTGTTGGACGCCAATATGGCACCCGGCTTCATGACCCGGTCTAGCTCTTTAAAAACCTTTTCTTTCACGCCCATCTCTTCGAACACGGCCTCGATCACCATATCGGCGTCTTTCAGATCGTCGTAGTTGAGCGTAGTGGTCAGCATGGCCATGCGCTGCTCGTACTTGTCTTGCTTCAGCTTGCCTTTTTTGACCTGCGCCTCGTAGTTTTTGCGAATGATGGCAATGCCCCGGTCCAGCGCCTCCTGCTTCATTTCCAGCATTTTGACGGGAATACCGGCGTTCAAAAAGTTCATCGAAATACCGCCACCCATAGTGCCTGCACCGATGACCGCGATGGATTTGATGTCACGTTTTGGCGTGTCAGCGGCTACGTCTGGGATTTTTGATGCCGCCCGTTCAGCAATGAAAATATGCCGCAGTGCCCGGCCTTCAGGGCTCCACATCAGGTTGATAAAGATTTCGCGCTCAAGCGCCATGCCGTCGTCAAACCTGCGCTTGGTAGCGGCTTCGACGGCTTCTATGCACTTCAGCGGTGCAGGATAGCCTTTCGACATACCCGCCACCATATTGCGGACAAACTGAAAGTAAGCATCACCGTTTATGTGTTTGCAAGGCAGGTTGCGTACCAACGGTAGCGGTCGCGTGTCAGCAATCGACTGAGCAAATGCCAGTGCATCAGCAGCCAATGACTCGCTAGACGTCGCGATCTTGTTGAACAGGGTCTGGCCCGGGATGTGCGCCAACAACTCGCTTTTGACGGGCTCACCGCTGACGATCATGTTCAGGGCTGGCTCCACACCCAGTACTCTTGGCAGACGCTGCGTACCACCCGCACCTGGAATCAATCCGAGCTTGACCTCAGGCAAGGCAACCGCGCAGCCGGGTGCGGCAATGCGGTAATGGCAACCCAATGCCAGCTCCAGGCCACCACCCATACAGACTGAGTGAACCGCCGCCACAACCGGCTTGGCAGAGTTTTCAATCGCCAAAATCACGCTGAGCAAATTGGGTTCTGCCAAAGCTTTGGGGCTACCAAATTCCTTGATGTCGGCACCACCAGAAAAGGCCGTGCCGGCACCTGTGATAACAATAGACTTGACCGTAGCGTCAGCATTGGCTTTTTGCAGGTTGTCGGTGATCGACACCCGGGTGGCGTGACCCAGGCCATTGACGGGTGGATTGTTTAAGGTGATGACGGCTACTGTGCCGTGAACTTCGTAGAGGCTTGTCATGGAGCGGATTCTTTCCTGGAGTGAAACTTAAATCTGGTCTGGAGACGCAAAGCAAAATGCGTTGCGACTAGAAAAAATAGTACGGTCGTTCTATTCAAATTGTAAGGGGCTGCAAGATGCTGCAAGCCCAGTATCGGCCAGTCTTGTCCCCATCGGGACAAGGGTTTAAATTTTTTACACCTCAAGCCACTCTTTGCGCGTGTACGCATCGGCCCGCAAACTGTCAGGCGTGCCCTGAAACACGATGCTGCCGTGGCCCATCACAAGCGTTCGGTCAGAAATTGCCATGGCAATCGTCAGCTTCTGCTCGATCAACAGAACGGATACGCCTTTGGCTTTCAGGGTCTGCAAATACTGACCCACCAGCTGAACAATCTTTGGTGCCAAACCCTCGGTGGGCTCGTCAATGATGATCAGGTCCGGGTCACCCATCAGCGTGCGGCAAAGCGTCAGCATTTGCTGCTCACCACCAGACAACACGCCCGCCTCCGTGTGCTGGCGCTCCAGCAACCGGGGAAACATGGCGTACATGTCGTCGAACGACCAGCGCGAGCCCTTGCCAGAGCCCTTTTGACCCAGCAACAAGTTTTGATGCACCGTGAGCTTGGGAAAGATGTCGCGATTCTCCGGCACGTAGCCAATGCCCAAATGGGCGATTTTGAAGGCTTCTTTGCCTACAATTTCAGCATTCTTCCAGCTGATCGAGCCGTGGCAGTCAACCAAACCCATGATGGCTTTGGCGGTGGTTGAGCGGCCCGAGCCGTTGCGGCCCAGCAGCGCCACAATTTCACCCGGCTGCACATCGAAAGACACGCCATGCAAGACATGGCTTTTGCCGTAAAAGGCGTGGAGGTTTTTTATGCTTAGCATGGAAGGCTCCGACGGGCCGCCCCTGGGAGGCCTTGCGCCCTCTCGAGGCTGGCGCCTGCGGCTACGAACCTGCTGGTGCAGGTTTGAACAGGCGACAAAAGTGAAGCCTCTGACAGGCAGCGGCTTGCAAGGGGTAGTGAAGTACGCGAAGCGGCAAAGGGGGGGGTCATACTAATGAGCTCCTGCTGGCTGGTCTGTAACTGAAGACCCCAAGTAAGCTTCTTGTACGCGCTGGTCTGCTCTGACCTTTTCAGGCGTGTCATAGGCAATCACTTCGCCATACACCACCACCGCAATCTTGTCGGCCAGGCCAAACACCACACCCATGTCATGCTCCACCGTCAGCAGCGTTTTACCCACTGTGACCTGTTTGATCAGGTTGATAAAGCGGCTGGTTTCTGATCGGCTCATGCCGGCTGTTGGCTCGTCCAGCAAGATCACATTCGCACCGCCTGCAATGGTGATACCAATCTCCAGGGCGCGCTGCTCGGCATAGGTTAGATTCATGGCCAGCACATCACGTTTTTTGTCCAGTTTAATCATCTCCATCAGCGCATCCGCGCGGTTGTTGGCGTCGTCCAAATCAGCCAAGAACTTGAAAAAGGTGTACTTGTAGCCCAAGCTCCACAAGACACCGCAGCGCAAATTCTCAAACACGCTGAGTTTGGGAAAGATGTTGGTGATCTGAAAGCTCCGCGACAAACCCATGCGGTTGATTTCAAACGGTTTTTTACCATCGATACGCTGGCCGTTCAACAGCACCTGGCCGCTGCTGGGCTCGAAACGGCCGCTGATGAGATTGAACAAGGTGGACTTGCCAGCACCGTTGGGCCCGATGATACCGACCCTCTCACCGCTTGGTACCGTCAGGTTGATGCCGCGAATAATCTCAGACTTGCCAAAACTTTTACGCAAGTCTTTCAATTCCAAAGCAAAGTTTGAAGCGCTCACAGGGCTTCCCTCCGCTTGATTTCTTTTTCAATATCTTCTTGAATCTGTCCCCATTCCACCGCAAATTGCCTGCGGCAGACTTCAAACAAACCCAAGCCTGTCAACATCACAAAGGCAGCACCAAACCAGCTGTTCAGGCCTTTTGAGTCAAGTGTTGCACCTAAAAATTTCAGCTCTGAACCAAGCGCCGCATTGAGCTGCAAATGGTAAATCATTTCAATCATGCAGGCTGCACCCAACAGCACAACCATGGCAGTCAAAGCCAGCGCCAGGTAGCTGACCCAGAGTTTTCGCAAATATCCAAACATCGCCACCCGCAAATTCATCATGATGAGCGATGCCACACCGCCCGGCGCGTACATCACCATAAAGAGAAAAATAAAGCCCAAATACAGCAGCCAGGCTTTGGTGAATTCTGACAGCAACACAAACGCCAGTACCATCAAAACTGCACCAATAATGGGGCCAAAAAAGAAGGTGGCACCGCCCAGAAAGGTAAACAGAAGATACGCGCCTGAGCGATAGCCGCTGACGACTTCAGACGTCACAATTTCAAAATTCAGTGCCGCCAAACCGCCTGAAATTCCTGCAAAAAATGCCGCCACGATAAACGCGAAGTATCGAATTTTTTGTGTGTCATAACCGACAAACTCGACCCGCTCCGGATTGTCGCGTACCGCATTCAGCATGCGGCCCAGTGGTGTGCGGGTAAAGGCAAACATCAGCGCAGTGCAGACGATGGTGTACAAAGCTATCAGATAGTAAAGCTGGATTTGTGGACCGTAGGTGATGCCCATGGCTTTAGAGCCGGTGACGCGGTTGCCAGATATACCGCCCTCGCCGCCGAAAAACTCGGGGAACATCAGTGACATGGCCCAAATTAACTCACCCACGCCCAGCGTAATCATGCCAAAGGTCGTGCCCGACTTTTTGGTGGTGACCCAGCCCAGCAAAACTGCTACCAACATGCTGGCAATACCGCCAACGATGGGGATCAAGCTCACGGGCAAAGGCAGATTACCGTTGCTGATGTTGTTCAGCGTGTGAATCGCCAAAAAAGAACCCATACCAGAATACACTGCATGGCCAAAGCTCAACATGCCGCCATGGCCTAGCAAGATGTTGTAGCTCAGGCAAACAATAATGCCGATGCCCATTTGACTCAAAATCGTGTGGCTCAAGCTGTTGGTAAAAATCAAAGGTGCCACCGCCATGACCAAGGCAAAAAGCGACCACACCACATAACGCCCAATATTGAGCGGCTTGAATTCATAAAATTGTTTTGACATCGCCTATCCCTCCCGCGTGCCAAGCAAGCCCTTAGGCCTGAAGATCAGCACCAAGACCAGCAGCAGGTAAGGCAAGATCGGCGCGACCTGGCTGATTTTGAGCTTCAGCAGTGCGTAGCCAAAGGTTTCTGGCGTGACCATCAGACCCAGCAGCTTGACCCCCGACATCACCGAGCCATCCATCGCGACTGCAAATGTTTGCAGGATGCCAATCAGCAAAGATGCCAAAAAAGCACCCGCTAATGAGCCCATACCGCCAACAACGACCACCACAAAAATGACCGACCCGACCGTGGTTGCCATACCAGGCTCAGTAACAAACGCATTACCACCAATTACACCCGCCAGCCCAGCCAGAGCCGCGCCGCCGCCAAACACCAGCATGAAAACACGCGGAACGTTGTGGCCCAGGGCTTCAGCGGTTTCAGGATGCGTGAGCGCCGCTTGGATCACCAGACCGATGCGGGTGCGCGTCAGTAACAGCCACACGGCAATCAGCATCAGCACGGCCACCAGCATCATGAAGCCCCGGTACATCGGAAACTGTGTGCCAAAAATAGTAAACAGCGGACCATCCAGCGCAGCCGGCACGCGGTAATCAACCGAAGAGCGACCCCACACCAATTGCACCAGCTCTAGCAGGATGTAACTCAGGCCAAAAGTAATCAGAAGCTCTGGCACATGGCCAAACTTGTGGACGCGGCGCAGGCAATACTTTTCAAAACCCGCACCAAACAAACCCACCAATACTGGTGCAATCAGCAAAGCCCACCAAAAGCCTACCAGTGCTGTGACGCTGTAAGCCACATAAGCGCCCAGCATGTAAAAAGAAGCGTGTGCAAAATTCAGCACACCCATCATGCTAAAAATCAGTGTCAAACCCGAACTGAGCATGAAGAGCAGCAAACCGTAGCTCAAGCCATTGAGCAACGAAACACTGAAAAACTCGAGAAAGGCTGGACTCAGGCCCTGCGATGTTAAAAAATCAAGCATGCGTCAATCAAAAAAAGTCAAAAAATAAACGCCGTGGCAACGGCATTGTTGCCACGGCGTTTGTCCGACAAGAGCCTGGCGAAGGATCAGCTCGGCGTCTTCATCTGGCAGCTGGTAGGGGTGCTAGCCACATACGCTTCAATGTACTTGATAGGTGCCAGGGTGTAGCCGGTGTTTTCAATGCTGTAAGCGTTTTTCTTATCCACTTTTTGCCATTTGGCAATATACAGGCCTTGTTGCATCTGATGGTCAGACTTGCGCATTTGCGAGTCACCGTTAAAGCCTTTGAATTGCAGGCCACTCATGGCGGCAGCGACTTTGACAGGGTCGATGGATTTGGCTTTGGCCATGGCCTCACCCATCATGACAATACCGTTGTAGATCGAGAAAGTATAAAAGTCGTCATTAAACTTTGCCTTGAAGTCAGCCGTCAGTTTGCCCATGACACCCGAGTAATTGGAGTGCGCATAAGAAATCTGATAGACCTCACTATCGCCGCCCGAGGCCAGCACGGTGGGCGTACCCGTTACGCCGGTGTAGTAGGTATACATCGGCAATTTCAAGCCAGCGTCATTCAGCGCCTTGACGAACAGGGTCAAATCTGCGCCCCAGTTACCTGTCACGATGCTGTCGGCGCCCGACTGCTTGATTTTGGCCACATACGGGGCAAAGTCTTTGACTTGTCCGAGAGGAATCAAGTCCTCACCAGCAATCGATACGTCAGGCCGCTTACGGGTCATGCCTTCTTTGAAGTATCTTGCAACTTGTACGCCATGAGAATAGTTTTGATTAAAAAGATAGACCTTTTTAATTTTTGGCTGGTCTTTCATGAAGCTGGTCAGCGCTTCCATTTTTTGCGTGGTGTCTGCATCCAGACGGAAGTGCCAGTAATTACATTTCTCGTTGGTCAGCGCTGGGTCAACCGCAGCGTAGTTCAGGTACACCACTTCTTTGCCGGGGTTGCGCTCATTGTGTTTCCCCACAGCGTCTGACAAGGCCAAGGCGGCGCCGGAGCCATTGCCCTGGGTGATGTAACGAAAGCCTTGGTCAACCGCCGCTTTGAAGCTGTTCAAAGCTTCTTGCGGCGAGCCTTTGCTGTCAAAAGGCGTGATTTCAAACTTGACGCCTGCGGCATTGTTGGCACCGTTCAGGTTTTCAGCAAGAAACTGCCAGCTTTTCAGCTGGTTTTGCCCAACGTTACCGAACGGGCCAGACAGACCCTCAATCATGGCGATCTTGACAGTTTGACCTGCCAGGGGGCCCGCAGCCTTGGCAGCAGCCGGCGCGGCTTTGGCAGGCGCAGCAGTTTGTGCGAAGGCTGTGCCTGCGCAAATGAAGATGGCAGCGACTGCCAAATGGCTAAATTGAAATTTCATGATGAAGTCTCCGATGAATAAAAAATACAACCCCTTAAGCTTACAAGTTTTTTTAAGCTGTGATGACTAGGGAAACCCTTGGCAAGCGCATTTACTATCGCTCAGGTGACTGGCAATGTGTAATCCTTTAAAGTTTCGCGAAGCTTGGTTTTAAGCATTTTTCCAGTGGCACCCAGCGGAATCGCGTCAACAAAAACCACGTCATCAGGGATTTGCCATTTTGCAGTTTTACCTGCATAAAACGCGATCAGTTCTTCACGCGTTACCTCGGCTCCGGGTTTTTTCACGACCGCAATGATGGGTCGCTCGTCCCACTTGGGATGCGCCACGCCAATACAGGCCGCCATGGCGACTGCCGGGTGTGCCACGGCTATGTTTTCAATATCAATCGAGCTGATCCATTCGCCACCGGACTTGATCACGTCCTTGCTGCGGTCAGTGATTTGCAGGTAACCATCAGCATCAATGGTGCCGACATCGCCAGTCGGAAACCAACCATCCACCAGCGGATCGCCGCCCTCACTTTTGTAATATTCGCAAACAATCCAGGGGCCTTTGACGAGCAAATCACCGTAAGTTTTGCCGTCCCACGGAAGTTCTTTACCTGCCTCGTCAACGATCTTCATGTCAACGCCGTAAATCGCCCGCCCTTGCTTCAGGCGAATTTTCATTTTTTCGTCGGCACTTAAAGCGTCATGCTTGTTTTTCAGCGTACACAGCGTGCCCAACGGGCTCATTTCTGTCATGCCCCAAGCGTGCAGCACTTCTACGCCGTAATCGTCATTAAAGGCCTTGATCATGGCTGGCGGGCAGGCAGAGCCGCCGATGACTGTGCGTTTGAGATGCGAGAACTTCAAGCCGTTGGCGCCGAGATGCCCGAGCAGCATTTGCCAGACCGTGGGCACGCCTGCTGCATAGGTTACTTTTTCAGATTCCAGCAACTCATAAATAGACTTGCCATCCATCGCCGGGCCGGGGAAAACCAACTTGGCGCCGGTCAGCGCAGCGGAATAAGGAATTCCCCAAGCGTTGACATGAAACATCGGCACCACTGGCAACACCGCATCGCGTGCCGATAGGCCCATCACGTCTGGCAGGGCAGCCGCATAGGCGTGCAGCGTGCTGGAACGGTGGCTGTACAGGGCAGCTTTCGGGTTACCTGTGGTGCCGCTGGTGTAGCACATGCTTGACGCAGTGTTCTCGTCAAAACTTGGCCACGCGTAGGTGCTAGGCTGCGCGGCAATCCAGCTTTCATAGCTGATGAGATTCGGCACACCCGAGTCTTTGGGCAATTTGTCAGCATCGCATAGGGCGATGTAATGCTTGATGCTGCCAGCGCGCGCATGCACCGCTTGCACCAGCGGCAAAAAACTCAGGTCAAAACACAGCACCTGGTCTTCGGCATGGTTGGCAATCCAGGCGATCTGGTCAGGGTGCAGGCGCGGGTTGATGGTGTGCAGTACCCGGCCCGAGCCACTGACGCCGTAGTACAGCTCAAAGTGGCGGTAGCCGTTCCACGCCAGCGTAGCGATACGGCCACCAAACGCCAGCTTCAGCGCGTCCAGGGCGCCAGCGACTTGCCGCGCACGCTGCGCCGAGTCCCTGTAGGTGTAGCGGTGAATGTCACCCTCGACCCGGCGCGAGACAATTTCAGCATCGCCGTGGTGGCGCTCAGCGAATTCAATCAAACCTGAAATCAGCAGCGGCTGACTTTGCATTAAACCTAGCATGTAAAAAACCTCCATTAGTCATCGAAATTATCCGTCATCATGCCGCAATCGACCTTGACTTCCCCTACGGGATTCCCCCTGAATCCAAAGCCTGTTGGCGCATGGGTGACAATTTAGGCATGACAACTGATCTGATTTGGAACAACCGCTTCGCCCTTTTGGGTGAAAAGTTTCACACCCGCTTACAACCGCAAAAGCTGCCTGAACCCTACTGGATCAGCCGCAACCAAGCCGTTGCACGCGAATTAGGTATTCAAGACAGCTGGTTTGAATCGCAGGACGTATTGCATGCCTTGTCGGGCAGCGGCGTCATGCCGGGCAGCGACCCACTGGCCAGCGTCTACAGCGGACACCAGTTTGGCCAATGGGCGGGGCAATTGGGCGATGGCCGGGCGATCTTGCTGGGCGAGCTTGAAACCCCTGGTGGTGGCCGGGAAGTCCAGCTCAAAGGCGCAGGTAAAACGCCCTACTCACGCATGGGCGATGGCCGTGCAGTGCTGCGCTCATCGATCCGTGAATATTTGTGTTCTGAAGCCATGCATGGCCTGGGCATACCGACCACGCGGGCATTGGCGCTGACCGGCTCAGACGCCAAAGTTCTGCGCGAAGAAATTGAAACCGCCGCCGTCGTCACCCGCACTGCGCCCAGTTTTATCCGCTTCGGACATTTTGAGCACTTCAGCTACAACGACATGCATGCTGAATTGAAGGCGCTGGCTGACTTTGTCATCGACAGCTTTTACCCCGCCTGCCGCGACAGCACCAACCCCTACGCCGCCCTGCTGGAAGCCGTCAGCCAACGTACCGCACATTTGATGGCAGCCTGGCAGTCCGTCGGCTTTTGCCACGGCGTGATGAACACCGACAACATGAGCATTTTGGGCTTGACGATCGACTACGGACCGTTTCAGTTTTTAGATACGTTTGACCCCACCCACGTCTGCAATCACTCGGACACGCAAGGCCGCTACGCCTACAACAAGCAACCCAACATAGCCTACTGGAATTTGTTTTGTCTGGGCCAAGCGCTGCTGCCCTTGATTGGCGAACAGGAACTTGCTTTGGCTGCTCTCGAGCCTTACAAAGCCATCTTTCCGGCAGCGTTGGAGGCCAAAATGCTGGCCAAGCTGGGCTTGACGCAAGCCAATGCGGACAACCAAGCCCTGGTTGAAAGCACCTTCAAGCTGCTGGCCGCCAACCAGGTCGACTACACCATCTTTTGGCGGCGTTTGTGCAGCTTTACGCCGCAAAGCGGGCATGAAGCGGTGCGCGACCTGTTTTTTGATCGGCAGTCCTTCAATGCCTGGGCGCTACACTATTCGGAGCTTCTAGCACACGTACCTGCTGGCACAAAGACCGATTTAATGCTTAAAAACAACCCTAAATACGTGTTGCGCAACCACTTAGGCGAAGAAGCCATACGCGCCGCTAAACTTAAAGACTACACCAAACTGCACACCTTGTTAGAGCTGCTGCAAGCCCCATATGACGAACACCCTGAACAAGATGCGCTCGCCGGTTTGCCACCAGATTGGGCTAACAGCATTGAAATCAGTTGCAGCTCTTGAACCCACAGAAAGCTCCTATGGCCCCAGAAGTAAGCCCCAAAATCCAAAAAACCGATGCCGAGTGGAAGATCCTGCTCAAAGAAAAAGGCGCTGAGCCCGTCGCCTTTGATGTGACACGCAAAGCCAGCACAGAGCGGGCTTTTAGCGGCAAATACGACACCGTATGGGCAGACGGGAGCTACCACTGCATGTGCTGCGGTGAAAAACTGTTTGACTCCGTCACCAAGTTTGATGCCGGCTGTGGCTGGCCCAGCTTTTCACAAGCCACCAACGACACGGCAATTACCGAGCATGTCGACAACCAATACGGCATGCGGCGGGTTGAAACTGTTTGCAGCCACTGCGGCGCACATTTAGGCCACGTGTTCAACGATGGGCCCGCGCCAACGGGACTGCGTTATTGCATGAATTCGGCTTCGCTAGACTTTGTCCCCAAGTAATTCAAGGCACGATAATCTCCACCCATGAAACAACTCCTAGATTTCTTACCCATCCTGCTGTTTTTTGGCGCGTTCAAGATGTACGACATCTACACCGCCACCGGCGTCCTTATGCTTGCTACCAGCGTACAAATGCTGATTTTGTACAAGATGGATGGCCGTTTGCAGACCATGCACAAAGTCACTTGGGCACTGGTACTGGGTTTCGGGGCCCTCACGCTGGGTTTTCATGACGAGCGTTTCGTCAAAATCAAACCCACCGTTTTGTACACCTTCACCGGGCTGGCACTGGCCATTGGCTTGTGGGTACTGAAGAAAAACTTCCTAAAAATGATGCTTGGTGGGCAGCTCAAAATGCCCGATGGTGTTTGGCGCAACCTGACCGTCATTTGGGTTATGTATAGTTTTTTCATGGCACTACTCAATGCCTATGTGGCGCTGATGTTTAGCACCGAGCAATGGGTCAACTTCAAGCTCTGGGGCTATGCGTTCCCGCTGATCTTTTTGGTCGGGCAAGGAATCTATATTGCCAAGCACCTGCAGTCTGACGAGCCGGAAGTCAAGTCATGAGCGTGATACCTGTGCATACCGCCGCCATACAGCAGCAGTTGCAAAACAAGTTGCAACCCACGCACCTGGAAGTGATTGACGAAAGCGCCGACCATGCGGGCCACACGGGTGCAAATGCTGAGGGTTTTGGTACCCACTTTCGGGTGCGCATCGCCAGCCCGGCATTTTCTGGCAAAAGCCGGGTGGCCAAGCACCGGCTTGTGTATGATGCAATGCAAATTTTTATCGATCAGGGCTTGCATGCGCTGGCCATCGACATCGTGGAAACTACTTCTTAAAAAATTCTGTCTCAAATTTCTCAATAGGATCTTCATGAAAAAGCAGCTTTTACTCGTTTGCGCCGCCGCATTGTGGGCCGTTAGCGCACAAAACGTTTTGGCGCAAAACATCGCCATCGTCAACGGCAAGGCCGTGCCTAAATCACGCCTGGACGTATTGGCTCAGCAAGTTGCCAAATCAGGCCGCCCGGTCACGCCAGAAATTCAGCTGCAGATGCGCGATGCCGTCATCACCCGTGAAGTCTTTGCGCAAGAAGCTGAAAAGCTCGGCCTGATGGCTAGCGACGACTATAAAAACCAGATGGAAATCGCCCGTCAAACAGTGCTCATCACTGTGCTGATGGATGACTTTAAAAAGAAAAATGCAGTGACCGATGCGGAACTAAAAGCTGAATACGACAAATTTGCAGCTGCCAACGGTGGCAAGGAATACAAAGCCCGCCACATTTTGGTAGAAAAAGAAGCCGACGCCAAAGCCATCATCGCCAGCATCAAAAAAGGTGGCAAGTTTGAAGACATTGCCAAAAAGCAGTCCAAAGACCCCGGCTCAGGCGCCAACGGTGGTGATTTGGACTGGGCCAACCCCAGCAGCTACGTGGCCGAGTTCACCGAAGCCCTGCTCAAGCTGACCAAAGGCCAAATGGCCGAAAGCCCCGTCAAAACCCAGTTTGGTTTTCACATCATCCGGGTTGACGACATCCGCAACGCCCAGTTGCCAGCGTTTGAAGAACTCAAACCCCAAATCGCCCAGCAACTCGACCAACAGCGCCTGGGTGCCTACCAGCAAGGCCTGCGCGAAAAAGCCAAGGTAGAATAAATTTTTGCCAGCCTCGGGCAGCTTCAAACCGCTTGGTACATTAAAAATCGCGGCTTGTCCGCGTTTTTTGCTTTTCAAGCTGTATAACGGTATTTTTACCTATTTATACCAGTTAAATACGCATTTATACCAGTTAAATACGCATTTATGCCAATGAATACGAGCGCAAGCAGCTACTGAAATAATAGCAAGTACGAATCAATGGACATTTGTCCCATGACGGCGCTAGTTTTCTTTGAAATAGTCAGAGTCGATACGTTTAACGACATATGACGCTGCTGGTGAAACGCCAACGTCGAAGTCAATCATCAGTGCCGAAAGCTGCTTGCCAACGATAAGAACGACTTTGGCGCCAATGCGCGTTGCGTAATCCATCGCGTCGGCCGTGTAGAAAGAAGTTGTCATAAAAACTCCCTTACGTGCTCGCTGCCCTTGCAGGGCACCAACAAACTTTTGTATCTCTGGCCTTCCGACCGATCCTTGCCAGCGTTTAGCTTGTACGAAGATGGTGTCGAGGCCAAGTCGATCTTCTTTTATGATGCCATCGACTCCACCGCCGCCGGTTTAACCAATTCTCTCGCCAGCGTCACGACGCGAACCGCCATAGCCCATTTTTACCAACAGCCCAACGACTAATTGTCGTCAACCACAACCCGAAATCAACCCCAAATCCCCAGCCGTCAACCAGCGCCACTGCCCAGCCTTCAAATCCTCAGGCAAGGCCAGCGCGCCAATGCGTGAGCGGTGCAAACCGCCCGCACCGCCCTCACCCTCCACCCGGTTCCCCACCGCTGCAATCATGCGTTTGACCTGGTGGTATTTGCCTTCTGTCAGCGTCAGGCTCAATTGATTCGGGCCGGTTTGCACGCAGGCTGCGGCTTTGACGGGCTGGGGGTCGTCGTCTAACACCACGCCGCTCAGCAGCCTTTGCACCTGTTTGTCGTCTATCGCGTGCTTGGCGGTGACCTCATACACCTTGGGTACGTGGTGCTTGGGCGAGCTCATGCGGTGTATGAACTTGCCATCATCTGACAGCAGCAGCAGGCCTGTTGTGTCCTGGTCAAGCCGCCCCACGGCCTGCACGCCCGCTGCTGCGCCGCCGCCGCGCTGGCGGATGGGTGCGGGCAATAGCGTGTAGATGCTGGGGTAGGTGCTGGGCTTTTGTGAACATTCATAAGCAGCAGGTTTGTGCAGCATCAGATAGGCCTTCTCGTAATATTGCCAGTCAATGCCCTGCACCGTGAAGTGCAAACCGGTGGCGGCAAATTCAGCCCCCGGGTCGTCTGCGACGGCACCTGCAACGGCCACAAAACCCTGTTGCACCAGCCCCGAGCAAACGCGCCGTGTCCCAAAGCCTTGAGAGAAAAGAATGTCTTGAAGTTGCATGCCGCTTATTGTCGCCTGACCAACAGCCGCACAAAAGTCTAGTGATACTGGGGGGCAGGCTTGGGGGCTGAAGGATGGCTTACTTTGGACGCCGGACCAGCTTGACGCGCAAAAATGTAGCACTTTTAGGCATTTTTTATGCTGCTATCCGTCTTTTTACAGGCGTAGACTGCTATTTATTAACTAGCAATTGAGAAGTCATTCATTAGCAACTAAGCCGCATACAGCAAGCTCTTGGCCCAATCTGCCAGCAACCCAACTTGCCGGCACACACCTAACGCAGATGTCTTTATAAAAACAAAGCCTCAAAGCCCTCAACAGGCTCAAACAACTTGTTTCGGTACCGAAGCCGCGTCGGCCCAGGCAAGGCCCTTTCTCTGACTGAATGCCGCTCGTCACCGG
>JBBAPP010000007.1:0-7624 GCA_040400775.1 Polaromonas sp.
CTTGCTGAACGCGCCGAGTGGGGCACACTCGGGAGCATCCAACTGCTTTTTCTAGATTGAAAAAGCCCGGTAGCGCAAAGCTATCCGGGCTTTTTTACCTTTAGCGATTTGCTGTATCAGCTTTTCTCAAACGGCATTTCCATCTCACGCAAGTCGCGTTTGGTTTCAACCAATACCAATGAAGCTTCGTTTGACACCACAACAGGTGGGCGTTCACGCGGGACGTGAACCGGTTTGGCCTCAAGCGCAATCGCGGCTTGCACCGCGGCAATCTTGGCGGAATCTGAGTTGACCCACTGCAAACCTGAGCCTTGGGCAACTTGAACCAGGTCATGCAAAGGCAGGTCGTAAGACGCTACTTTTGGCAGGGCTGACGATGCGGGTGCTAGCGTAACGGCTACTTTTGCAGGTACTGCTGCAATCTGAACCACTTGAACTGGTGCTGGTATTGCGGTTGGTAAAACTGCTGACGCTGGCGTTTCAGATGCTACATTTTCAGGAGCTGCTAAACCAAGTATTTTAGGGTCTGGTGCCTCGTTTGAACTTGAATTCTCATTAAAAACCAGGGTTTCAGTAGCGATTGGCTCACGGCCCTGGCCTTCATTACCTTCACCACGCTCACGGCGCTCGCGGCCATAACGGTCGCGGCTGCGGCGTTCACGCGGTTCACGTGGCTGGCGCTGTTCGTCGTTTTGCGGGCTACCGTCTGGTTGGCTGGCTGGCGCTGATGTTGCATCAAGGTTGGTATCTTGCTCGGCTGGTGGTGCAGTGCCGGCATCTCTGCGCTCGCCACCACGCTCATTGCGCCTGCCATTGCGCTCACCGCGCTGCGGACGTCCACCAGCGTCAGGCCGATCCTGTTCGTTAGCAGCGCTAGAGCCGCCTGCTGCTGCCATTGCGGCCTGATTGGCTATGGCGATATCTTGTTCTGTCGTATCACGTGGCGGGCGCTCACCACGCTCTGCCCGTTCGCCGCGCTCACGCCTTGGGCGATCGCTACGACCACCTTCACGGGGTTCACGTGGCTCACGCGGTGGGCGTGGCTCGCGCTGCTCTTGGCTTTCAAGGCGTTGATCGCTGCGTTGCTCAACGTGCGGCTCAGGGCTGCGCTCACGGCGCTCACCGCCACGCCCTTCGGGACGAGCGTCTGGCCGGGCTTCAGCGCCGGGGCGGCCTTCTGGTCGGCCCTCTGATCGGCCAGCACGGCCAGCGCGTCGGCCATCACGGCCACCGCGCTCGTTGCGTCCGTCGCCACGGCCATCACCACGCTCACCACGGCCAGCCTGACGGGCTTCAGCGTTGGGCTGGTCTTTTTTCAGGTCGCTTGCTGCGGCCGGTGCAGCGGGCACTTCTGCAGCGCCAAACAAGCTTTTGATCCAACCAAAAAAACCTTTCTCGGCAGGTGCTGCAGCGGGTACCGGTGCGCGTTGCTGCACTGGCGGTGCCGCTGCTGGCGCAAGCACTGGCTTTTGTGGGGCCAGGGGCGCAGGCGCATCAGGCAAAACGCCTTTGATCACAGGCTCCTGTTTGTTGTGCTTTTCTTGGCTTCGGCGTGTGACAGTGGTGGGGTCTTCCATTTCTTCAGCCATTTTGTAGCTGGCTTCTATGTTATCCAGACGTGGGTCGTCGTGCTTCAGGCGCTCAAGCTTGTAGTTTGGCGTTTCGAGCGTTTTGTTAGGTACCAGCAGCACGTTGATACGCTGCTTCATTTCAATTTTGCTGATTTCTGAGCGCTTTTCATTGAGTAAGAACGAAGCAACATCGACCGGCACTTGGCACAGCACCGATGCCGTGCTGTCTTTAAGCGACTCTTCTTGAATGATCCGCAAAATTTGCAGAGCAGAGCTTTCGGTATCGCGAATGTGGCCAGAGCCACCGCAGCGCGGGCAAGGAACTGACGCGCCTTCGCTCAGCGTTGGACGCAGGCGCTGGCGGCTCATTTCCATCAGGCCAAACTTGCTGATAGTGCCAAACTGCACTCGTGCACGGTCTTGGCGCAGCGCATCACGCAAGCGGTTTTCAACATCCCGGCGGTTGCGCGACTCTTCCATGTCAATAAAGTCAATCACCACCAAGCCGCCCAAGTCGCGCAAACGCATCTGGCGGGCTACTTCATCGGCAGCCTCTAAATTGGTACGGGTAGCGGTTTCTTCAATGTCACCGCCTTTGATGGCGCGCGCCGAGTTGACGTCAACCGATACCAAAGCTTCGGTTTGGTCAATCACAATCGCGCCGCCGCTTGGTAACTGAACGGTGCGGGCGTAGGCGGATTCGATTTGATGCTCGATCTGAAAACGGCTGAACAGTGGCGCGTCGTCACGGTAGCGCTTCACGCGGTGCTCATGCTCAGGCATGACGTGTGCCATAAACTGCTTGGCTTGCTCGTAGACGTCGTCGGTGTCAAACAAAATATCGCCGATGTCGCTGTTAAAGTAGTCGCGAATCGCGCGAATCACAAGGCTGGATTCTTGATAGATCAAGAACGCACCCTTGCCGCCTTTGCCTGCGCCTTCAATGGCTGTCCAAAGCTTGATCAGGTAGTTCAAGTCCCACTGCAATTCAGGTGCGCTACGGCCAATTCCGGCGGTGCGGGCAATGATGCTGGCGCCCTGTGGGTATTCCAGCTGATCCATGTTTTCTTTGAGTTCGGCTCGGTCTTCGCCTTCAATACGGCGGCTCACGCCACCACCGCGTGGGTTGTTGGGCATCAGCACCACATAACGGCCGGCCAGCGACACGAATGTCGTTAAAGCCGCGCCTTTGTTGCCGCGCTCTTCTTTTTCGACCTGGACCATCAGCTCCTGGCCTTCGCGGATCACATCATTGATGCGCGCTTGGCTGACCGATACGCCCGGTGCAAAGTAATTGCGTGATATTTCTTTGAACGGCAAAAAGCCGTGGCGGTCTTCACCATAGTCAACAAAACAAGCTTCCAGTGACGGCTCGACGCGGGTGACGACGGCCTTGTAAATGTTGCCTTTGCGCTGTTCGCGCCCTTCAATTTCAATTTCATAGTCGAGGAGCTTTTGCCCGTCAACAATCGCCAAACGGCGCTCTTCTGCCTGGGTGGCATTGATCAGCATGCGTTTCATGTTGGTTCTCTTTCATCGTCTCAACAGCTCAAAAATGAGCCAACGATGCCGAGGCAGACGCTGTGCGAACGTGGGGAATTGCCGGAGAGCTCTGTAGCCGACCCACCAACTGATAAATCAGTCAGGCAGGGACTTGGAGCGTAGGCGCGTGGATGGGGCGAGCAGCAGTCAAGCCAATAATTGCTATTGATTTAATAGCATATTGCGCCCGTAAAACAAGGGCTGCAGGCCGAAAAGCTTCGTAAATGCCGATGAGCGGGGCTAAATAGCACCGCAGGCAGAAGTTTGTCAGGTTGTGCAGCGTTGTCATTGAAGGGCTATTGGTCAAAAGACTTTTTTCTCACCAAGATCCGCGGGTAGCCTGCCATAAAAGAGCAGGCTACCCGCTTGGGTATTCCGTAGTTTGTTTCGCAAAACGCCGACTTGTTATCCGTTCATCAACCAGCAGAGTGCCTTGCACGCTTGTCCAGTTCATTTCCGTAATGGGCATCGACCTTCCAGCGCTGTTTGGGTTGACCTTTTCAGGGCGTTTTAATGGGCGTGGACTAAAATCCATGCGAATCAACAACTTACAACGTAACGCTAGTGAAACACATTATACGGCCAGCTTTGGCTGATGCAGCGCAACCCACGGCCGCCGCTAGCTTCGTGACAGTCGACGAAGACTACGCTGGCCAGCGGCTAGACAATTTTTTAATTCGCCAGCTCAAAGGCGTACCCAAAACCCACGTTTATCGCATCATCCGTAGCGGTGAAGTGCGCATCAATAAGGGCAGAGCCCAGGCTGATTCCCGTGTTGAAACCGGGGATATTGTGCGTTTGCCACCGGTTCGTACGTCTGAGCGAGCCGAGCAAAAAGCCGTGGCAATACATACCGCCCAGGAAGTTGTGCGTCACGGCGCGATGTCCAGCGTCGGTGGTTTTGCGCCTGCGGCTGAATTCCCGGTTTTGTTTGAAGACGACTTTGTGTTGGTCATTGACAAACCCGCAGGAGTCGCTGTACACGGCGGCAGCGGCGTCAGCTTTGGTGTGATCGAGCAACTGCGCATGGCGCGACCAGAATCTGACTTTTTAGAGCTGGTGCACCGGCTGGATCGCGAAACCAGCGGCGTGTTGCTGATCGCCAAGCGGCGCATGGCTTTAAAGCTGCTGCAAGAACAATTTAGAGAGCGCGAAACCGACAAGGTGTATCTCGCGCTGGTCAAAGGCGTTTGGCCTGGGAACCATCGGGTCATAGACAAGGCGCTGCATAAGTATGAAGCGCCAAACGGCGAGCGCCGCGTTAAAGTCGTCGCCAACGACCACCCGGACGGCCTGCGTTCTGTGACATTGGTGAAAGTCAAAAACACAGTTGCTGATGGCCGTTTTACGCTGCTGGAAGTGACCATCAAAACCGGCCGTACCCACCAAATCAGGGTTCATTTGGCTGACGCTGGCCACCCGATCGCGGGCGACGACAAATACGGCGACTTTGATTTGAACAAAGTGCTGCAAAAAACCAGCGCCAACACGACCAGCCTGAAGCGCATGTTTTTGCACGCCTGGAGTTTGAAATTTAACCACCCCAAGTTACGTAAAACGGTGCATCTCACGGCCGGTTTACCGTCTGAGCTGCAGCAGTTTTTGCCTACGTCGACCACAATCGCAGCATGACTCCCCGCAATACTGAGCGTCAATTTGACCTGATCGCCTTCGACTGGGACGGCACCCTGTTTGACTCCACCCAAATCATCGTGCGCTGCATACAGGCTGCCGTCAAAGACGTGGGCGGCACGGTGCCTTCTGACAAGGACGCGGGCTATGTGATTGGCTTGGGTTTACAACAGGCCTTAGCCCATGCTGCACCCGATGTGCCGCAAGACAAATACCCGCTGCTGGGCGAACGTTATCGCCACCACTACCAGTTGCACGCCCACGACTTGAGCCTGTTTGAGGGCGTAGTGCCGCTGCTGGCCGCACTCAAAGCGCAGGGTTATTTGCTGGCGGTGGCCACCGGCAAGTCGCGCCTCGGGCTGGACGACGTGCTGCAAACTGTTCAGCTTAAAGGCGTGTTTGACGCATCCCGCACCGCCGACAAAACTGCTGGCAAGCCTGATCCAAAAATGCTCTACGAACTGATGGCCGAGCTCGGCACCACTGCCCAGCGTACCCTGATGGTGGGCGACACCACGCACGATTTGCAAATGGCTTTGAACGCGGGTTGCCCCAGCCTGGGCGTCAGCTACGGCGCGCATCAACCCAGCGCCTTTGCTGCCTTAAATCCGCTGCATGTCGCACATTCAGTGCCAGACATGCACGACTGGCTGCTAAAAAATGGCTGACACAAGCATCGACGATTTACAGCCCTTGTGCCATTCAGTCGATTTGGCTGACGGCGGCCCAGCCGTGCCGTTTGATGTGGTCTACGCAGGCCAAACCTGCCGAGCCTTTGCGGTCAGGTTTAAAGGCGCAGTACACGCCTACTTAAACCGCTGCACCCATGTTGCGATGGAGTTGGACTGGCAGCCCAATCGCATCTTTGATGCCTCTGGCCAATGGCTGCTGTGCGCCAGTCACGGCGCGGCTTATCAGCCCGATACCGGCCAGTGCGTTGGCGGGCCGTGCCAGGGTGGGCTGGTCAAAATTAATCTGGTCGATGCGGGTGGAGTGGTTTGTTGGCAAACTGCATACAACCTTAAACCGCCAGAGTTTTGATAGCTGTCTAAACTAGCCCCATGAATGATTCCAACCGCCCTGAGCCTGAAAACACCCCATCAGCTTCTGAAAATGCCTTAAAAAATGAGTCTAATCAGTCTGCTGATCAATCAATACCTGAGCAACAAGCTCCTGAAAGTATAGCAAAAACCGTGCTCAAAAATGACCCTGCCATCCCCCCTGGCTGGGAGCGCAAGACGCTTGAAAAGCTGGTCTTTGCCTCGTTGAACGAGCAAAAAGCCACGCGCCGCTGGAAAACCTTTGTGCGCCTGTCTTGGTTGCTGTTTTTCGCCGTATTGATTTGGATGGCCATGCATCGTGGCACGCCCAGCACCAGCAAAAGCGCGCCACACACGGCGGTCGTAGAAATCAAGGGTGAAATTGCCGCTGGGTCAGACGCCAGCGCCGAGTTCATCAATGCCGCCCTGAAAGCCGCGTTTGAGGACGAAGGCGCTAAAGCAGTGGTACTGCTGATCAACTCCCCCGGCGGCAGCCCGGTGCAAGCCGGCATGATGAACGACGAGATCCGCCGTCTCAAAATCAAACACAAAAAACCGGTGTATGCGGTGGTGGAAGAAACCTGCGCCTCTGCGGCTTACTACATTGCGGTGGCCGCAGATGAGATTTTTGTCGACAAAGCCAGTATCGTCGGCAGCATTGGCGTGCTGATGGACGGCTTCGGCTTTACTGGCTTGATGGAGAAATTAGGCGTAGAGCGCCGCCTGCTGACGGCGGGCGAGAACAAAGGCTTTTTAGACCCTTTTAGTGCGCAAACTGAAAAGCAGCGTGCCTTTGCCCAAACCATGCTGAATCAGATTCACCAACAATTCATCAGCGTCGTCAAAGCCGGACGCGGCCAGCGCTTGAAAGAAACCCCAGATATGTTCAGCGGCTTGTTCTGGACAGGTCAGCAAGCCATTGAACTGGGCTTGGCCGACAAGATTGGTTCGCTTGAGTATGTGGCACGCGAAGTGGTGAAAACCGAAGACATTATTGACTACACCCGCCGCGATAACGTGGCCGAGCGATTGGCCAAGAGGTTTGGTGCGGCGGTGGGTGAGGGGGCAATAAAGGCGGTGAGGGCACTGCCTGCTATTCGCTAGCCGGCTAACGTCCGATACAAAAAACAGCAGGTAAACCCAGCGGTGGCGAAGGCTTGTCCTTCTTCCACTTGTCCACTGTCGCGCTTTTGTTCCAAGCGCAATCCAGTGTCAACCCTAAGCTAATTGCCAACCGGGTATTGCCTTGCAGGGTTTGCAAAAGCGCTTGTAAGAGTGCGGCGTTGCGATAAGGTGTCTCAATAAAAATTTGGGTTTGACCGGTTTTTAAGGCCACGCTTTCAAGCGCTTTGATGCGCAAACTTCGCTCGCCGCTATCTTGCGGAAGGTAGCCGACGAAGGCAAAGTTTTGGCCATTCAACCCGCTGGAGGCGAGTGCCAGCATCAGCGACATCGGGCCTGCCAGTGCGATGACCTGAATGCCTAAATCATGCGCTGCTCGCACCACGGATGAACCAGGGTCGGCGATAGCTGGCATTCCGGCTTCGCTGACCAATCCTGTGTCATTCCCGTCTAGTGCGGCTTTCAGTAGCGGCCGCGCATCAAAGTTACCGGTGTGGTCGCCTTTTTTATGCACCTCACGCGGCAGCTCGGTGATTTGCAAGGCTTGTACCGGCTGACTAAGGGGCACCAGCTCGCCAACACGCTTCAAATAGGCTCTGGTGCTTTTTGCATTTTCACAAATAAAGTGGCCTAAGTGGGCAGCGATTTGCAAAGTTTTCAGTGGCATCACGTCCTGTATCGGGGCAAGTTGCTCGCAGCCAAAATCCAGCGGCGCGG
>JBBAPP010000007.1:7724-16640 GCA_040400775.1 Polaromonas sp.
GGCATCACGTCCTGTATCGGGGCAAGTTGCTCGCAGCCAAAATCCAGCGGCGCGGGGACTAAATAAAGTTTGCCTTTGGCTGTGGTCATGATGCTGCCTTCTGCGACAACAGCGCAATGCCTGCGGCTCTGAGCATCTGGCAGGTGCGGATCAGCGGCAGGCCGATCAGCGCGCTGGGGTCGTCGCTGTCAATCGAATCCAGCAGGGCAATGCCCAGCCCTTCGCTTTTGGCACTGCCTGCGCAGTCGTAGGGCTGCTCGATGCGCAGGTAGTTTTCAATCTCTTCATCGCTTAAATTTCGAAATTTCACACGTACAGTTGCCAGACTGTGTTGTTCAAAACCGCTGTCTTGGCATACCACCGCCACGGCGGTTTGAAAAACCACGGTTTGCCCACGCATCAGCCGCAATTGCGCTACAGCTTTGTCATGTGTACCGGGTTTGCCCAGGCTCTGGCCATGCAGGTCGGCGACCTGGTCGGACCCGATAACGACGGCTTGTGGGAATTGTGAGGCCACCGCTTTGGCTTTGGCAAGGGCCAAACGCTCAGCCAGCACGCGCGGGGATTCTTGCGGCAACGGGGTTTCGTCTACCTCGGGTGCAGCCACTTAAAACGCAATCTTCAGGCGCTCCAGCAGCGCACGCCGGTAGCGCGATGTAGAGCCCAAAATGAGCTGGCGATTTGTTGGGGTAGGCGTCGCTGCAAAGTTCATGGGCTTGATTCTCTTACACTCATGGCATGACCCGTCAGCTACAAGCCACAAGTATGAACATGCAAGCCTTTGCCGAGGCGGGTGTGCCACTGTTTGAAACAACGCCGCTACAAAATTTAGAGCGACTTGCGTTTGAATTTATTGGTTTGAAGAATGATTCTACGGTCAACTGGCAGGCTGTAGCCGAGTTCCGTGCAGGCCCTACAGGCCAAACTGATATCTGGCTGCACCTGGTAGCCGACACGTCTGTACCGCTGACCTGCCAGCGCTGCATGGGCGCTGTGCAGACCTATTTGCAGGTTGATCAGTGGTATCGATTCGTGGCAACCGAGGCCATTGCCATGGCGCAAGACGATGCTTCCGAGGAAGATTTGCTGGTTTTGACGCCGCAGTTTGATCTGGCTGAAGTGGTGGAAGACGAATTACTGATGGCGCTGCCATTGGTGCCCATGCATGACGAATGCCCGGTAATGCCGGTGTTCAGCGCTGGCGCGCTTGATGTGCCCGCTGTTGAGACAGATAAACCCAATCCGTTTGCTGCTTTGGCACAGTTAAAGAAAAAGTAGTCCATAAAAGCCATTAAACCGTTTGGTTGGCTGTGTGATGCGACCAGGCTGACCAAAACCCTGCTTATCCACGCTATAATATAAGGCTTAGCGCACTAAAGCAGTACGCAATTAACCAACCCATAAACCGATATATTTGGACAGTGTTTATCAGCACTGTTTGATCAGGAGCCCATCATGGCAGTTCAGCAGAACAAAAAATCACCTTCCAAACGCGGCATGCACCGCTCACACAATGCTTTGAATGTTCCCGGCATTGCAGTGGAGTCCACCACGGGCGAAACCCACTTGCGTCACCACATCAGCCCAACTGGTTTTTACCGTGGCCGTAAAGTGTTGAAAACAAAATCAGAAGCGTAATTCATTGCCATAGGCATTGGCTACGCACACGCTGAGGCCCGCAATGTTTATGCGGGCTTTTCTATTTTTAAAGTCTGCATCTCAGGCACCATCGAGCATCTTATGGTCAGCATAGCTGTTGATGCGATGGGCGGTGACTTTGGCCCTGCCGTTACGCTGCCCGCAACCTTGGCCTTTCTGGAGGGGCACGCCGCGGCCTCCGTGATTCTTGTGGGTCAACCCGCGGCCATCCAGGCGCATCCGCTATACGCACCACTCAAAAATAATTCCCGCTGCAAAATGGTGGAAGCCAGCGAAGTCGTTAGCATGGACGACCCGATTGAGATTGCCCTGCGCCGCAAGAAAAACTCTTCCATGCGGGTGGCTGTTAACCAAATCAAAGAGGGTCAGGCTCAGGCGGCCGTGTCGGCTGGCAATACTGGTGCGTTGATGGCGATTGCCCGCTACGTGCTTAAAACCATGGACGGTATTGACCGGCCGGCGATTGCCACCCAGCTCCCCAATGCCGCAGGCGGTGCAACCACGGTGCTGGACTTGGGTGCAAACGTCGATTGCACCGAAAACCATCTGCTGCAGTTCGCCGTCATGGGTTCAGCTTTGGTTGCGGCCATCAGCAACAACCCAAGCCCCAGCGTCGGCCTGCTCAATATTGGTGAAGAAGCGATGAAAGGCAGTGAAGTGATCAAAAAAGCCGGCGACCTGCTGCGCGCTGCTGCTAAGTCTGGCGATTTGAACTTTTACGGCAATGTCGAAGGCAACGATATTTTTAAAGGGACGACTGATATTGTGGTGTGTGATGGTTTTGTCGGCAATGTGGCGCTTAAAACCAGTGAGGGTTTGGCCAGCATGATTGGCAGCTTTATGAAAGCTGAATTTTCAAGGAATATCTTCACTAAATTTTCTGCCTTTGTCGCTTATCCGGTGTTGGCCGCGTTTAAAAAACGGATGGATCACCGGCGCTATAACGGTGCAGCTTTGCTGGGTTTGCAAGGCTTGGTTTTTAAAAGCCACGGTTCGGCGGACGCATTTGCATTTGAACGGGCGCTGAACAGAGCCTATGAAGCAGCGCGTAATAATCTGCTGGAACGCGTGCGGGAGCGCATCGCGCACGCTGCACCGATATTGGTTGCAGCGCCGGTGACCTCGGAGTTGCAAATTTCAAAAGAAGAAGCCGGGTTATCCGCAGCCTTGCATTAAGCGACAACTTTCATTTACACGGGTTTTAATGGCACTTTTTTCACGCATTACCGGCACCGGTAGCTATTTGCCGCCAGATCGGGTGAGCAACGCTGATTTGACCCAACGGCTGGCGGCTACAGGGGTTGAGACGTCTGACGAATGGATCGTGGAGCGTACCGGCATCAGCGCCCGGCATTTTGCGGCGCCCGACATGTCATGCAGTGATTTGGCTGCTGAGGCAGCGAAATATGCCTTACAAGCCGCAGGCTTGCTACCCGGCGATATTGACCTCATCATCGTGGCCACGTCAACGCCCGACATGGTATTCCCCTCATCCGCCTGCATCTTGCAAAACAAACTCGGCATTGCGGGCTGTCCGGCTTTCGATATTCAGGCGGTTTGCAGCGGTTTCGTGTATGCGCTGACGGTGGCTGACGCCATGATCAAAACTGGTACGGCCAGCAAAGCGCTGGTGGTGGGCGCTGAAGTTTTCTCGCGCATTTTAGACTTTACAGACCGTACCACCTGTGTGCTGTTTGGCGACGGTGCCGGCGCTGTGGTACTCGAAGCGTCTGATACACCGGGTATTTTGGCCAGTGACTTGCATGCCGATGGCAAGCATGTTGACATTTTGTGTGTGCCGGGTCATGTATCTGGCGGTAAGGTCGTGGGTGATGCACTGCTCAAAATGGATGGGCAAGCTGTTTTTAAACTGGCGGTCGGTGTGCTGGAAAGCGCCGCTAGAGCAACCCTGGCCAAAGCCGACATGACGGATGCCGATATTGATTGGCTGATCCCGCATCAGGCCAACATCCGCATCATGCAGAGCACGGCAAAAAAGCTCAAAATGCCGCTTGAAAAACTCATTGTCACTGTCGACCAGCATGGCAACACGTCGGCCGCGTCGATTCCGCTAGCGCTTGATGTGTCGGTGCGCAGTGGCAAGATCAAAAAAGGTGACACGCTGATGCTGGAAGGTGTGGGCGGTGGTTTTACTTGGGGTGCGGTGCTCCTCAATTATTGAGGAGGCCTTCTGATGGAATCGCGCAACCGCAACCTACTTTTTGCGGCTTTGGTAAGCATCGCTTTTGCAGCGGCGGGCTACAAAACCTTTTACCGCACGCCAAGTTCGTCGTTTGCCGTGCCGCCAGCCAAAGCAAACGACTCACCGGGCAAAACCTTCAACGCGCGCCAAATCCTTCGGTCGCAAGCGCAGTTTGTTTCCAGTGTGCCGGGTAAAGCAGTTCATGCGCCATCGATGGTCGAGTTGCGTGATGGCAGTTTGCGCGCAGTGTGGTTTTCAGGCTCACGCGAAGGCGCTGGCGACGTGACTATTCAAACGGCCGTCTTGAGCCAAGGCAGTCAAGAGTGGGGGCCAGAAAGCAGTCTGTTCGACAGATTCCAACTGCAGCGCGGTTTGTGGCGCTACGTCAAAAAAATTGGTAATCCGGTGATTGCCCGTGCAAGCGATGGTTCGCTTCATTTGTGGATGGTCAATGTCTCACTTGGCGGTTGGGCCGGCAGTGCCATCACTTGGTCGCGTTCTGATGATGAGGGCGCGACATGGGGTACGCCCAAGCGGTTGGTCACTTCGCCCTTCTTGAATATCAGCACACTGGTCAAAGCTGCACCTGTGGCCATGACGCAAGGCCAAACCAGCTTGCCGGTTTACCATGAGTTCCTCACCAAGTTTGCAGAAGTGCTGCGGCTGGATGCAAGCGGACGGGTTGTCGACAAGGTGCGACTTCCGGGCAGCCACACCAGCTTGCAGCCGGTGGTTCTGGCCAGTAACGCGCAACAGGCGCAAGCGTTCATGCGTGCAACGCAAGGCGGACAGGTGACCAGCAGTTCAACGCAAAACGCCGGGCTGAGCTGGTCTGTGGCCGCTGCTATTGACGTACCCAACCCCAACGCTGCCCTGGCAGGGGCAGTGCTTGAAGACGGCTCACGCTGGTTGGCGCTTAACCCCACCAGCGCAGGGCGTGAAAAGCTGGCATTGCGCAAGCTCGATGGCGCGGCTATTGAAGAGATCGTCGTTGAGCCTCCTGAGCAAAATAAAAACTTGGTCAGCCCGCTGGGCATCAAAGACTACGCTGCTGTTCTGGCTCTAGAGCTCAAGGCAAAAGGCGCGACTGAAGCGCAAATACAAGCCTATGTCGCCAGCGCTAAGCGGCAGTTGTGCGGGGATACACATTGCGCGCAAGAATTTTCATACCCTTCGTTACTACAAACGCATGATGGGAATGTGCATCTGGTCTACACCTGGCACCGCAGCCGTATCAAGCATGTTCGTTTTGATCTTTCTTCAACGTCTGGCCGTCAGGTGAAGGCGCAATGATTGCCCTCACGGATGCCTTTGCGGTATTCGGCATGGCGATGGCTTTATGCGCAGGTGCTTTGAGTCTGCAGCGTTTTGGTCGGCATAAAATCTATGTGCGGTTGCCATGGGTGAAGGGCTTGCTATTGGCGCTATTTGTCGCGTTACTTGTTCCCATGGGCAGTACTAGTATTCCGCTGGCTGCTTTTTTTCGCGGCTTTGTCGGCGACTTGAGCATTTCGCTGCTGGCGTTGAGCTTTTGGAGCTTATGCCATCGTCTGTTGGGTGTGTTGCCCATCAGCAAGCGTGAGCTCACGGCGCTACTGGCTGTGGTTGCCGCTGCAGCTTTGCTTTTGTACCCGACTGCGCTAGGCTTTGGCGACTGGGATGCCTACCGGCTGGGCTGGGGATCGTGGTGGTTCTTATTGGCTTTGCTGCTATTGTGCGGGTGCAGCGCCTGGATCGGCTTGCGCGTTTTGCCAGCGCTGGTGGCGCTGGCTTTACTGGCCTGGAGTGTTGGCCTGATGGCCTCAGGCAACCTGTGGGACTATTTGCTGGATCCTTGGTTGTCTGCGTTTGCTTTGGGATTTGTCATCAACAAGGTTTTTATAAAATACTGGCAAAACGGTCGTCGTCGTTTTAGCTGATGGGAGTTGTCGTTGAAATCATTTGCTTTTGTTTTTCCCGGTCAGGGCTCGCAATCTGTCGGCATGCTGGACGCTTGGAACGATCACCCAGTGGTGGCGCAAACCGTTCAGGAGGCATCCGATGCCTTGGGCCAGGATCTGGGCCGTTTGATCAAGCAAGGCCCCAAGGAAGACCTGGCCCTGACCAGCAATACCCAGCCTGTCATGCTGGTGGCTGGCGTGGCCGCCTATCGGGTGTGGATGGCTGAAGTCGGCACAGCTCCGGCTTTTGTTGCGGGTCACTCATTGGGTGAATATGCCGCACTGGTCGCCAGTGGCGCGCTGACGTTGACCCAAGCTGCGCCACTGGTACGTTTCAGGGCCCAGGCGATGCAAGATGCAGTACCTGTAGGTACCGGTGCGATGGCTGCAATACTTGGCTTGGATGCTATAAAAGTAATAGCTACTTGCGCTCGTATTTCGGCTGCTACAGCCCAATTTGATCTACAAGAAAATGATGTTGTCGAGGCCGTCAATTTCAACGACCCGATGCAGACCGTGATTGCTGGCAGCAAAGCCGCCGTTGACAAAGCATGCGAGGCGCTCAAAGCCGAAGGCGCCAAGCGCGCGCTGCTGCTGCAAGTGTCAGCACCGTTTCACTCCAGTCTGATGAAACCAGCCGCTGAAAAGCTGAAAGAAAAACTGGCTGAAACATCTTTCGCGGCATTGCAAATCCCGCTCATCAACAACATTGACGTGGCGATTGAAGCGGATGTCGAGCGTATTCGTGATGCCTTGTATCGCCAGGCGTTTGGCGCGGTTCGCTGGGTCGAATGTGTACAAGCCATCAAGCAGCGCGGTGTCAGCCAGATCATCGAATGCGGACCGGGCAAGGTACTGGCGGGTCTGGTCAAGCGGATTGATGCTGATTTAACCGGTACGCCGCTGTTTGACCCTGCCTGTATAGCCCATTTGAAAGAATTATTGATATGAGTGATGTGCGTGATACGAAGTTTGAAGGCCAAGTCGCTTTGGTCACCGGTGCCACACGCGGCATCGGCGCTGCCATCGCCTTGGCGCTGGCTGAAAAAGGCTTGAAGGTGTTTGGTACGGCAACCAGCGATGAAGGTGCGGCCAAAATCAGCCAAGCGCTTGCGGCTTTTCCGGGTTGTACTGGTAAAAACCTGAATGTGACGAATGCTGTCGCAGCCGAAGCCTTGATTGACGGCATTGTGAAACAGTACGGCGGCTTGCATGTGCTGGTGAACAATGCAGGTATTACCCGAGACATGCTGGCCATGCGCCTGAAAGACGATGACTGGGATGCGGTAGTTGACACCAATTTGAAAGCCGTTTTCCGCATGAGCCGCTGTGTGATGCGCACCATGATGAAGCAACGCTACGGCCGCATCATCAACATCACGTCTGTCGTCGGTAGCTCAGGCAACGCCGGGCAGGCCAATTACGCAGCGGCCAAGGCTGGTGTGGCAGGCATGACGCGGGCGCTGGCGCGGGAGTTGGGCTCGCGTAATATCACGGTCAATTGCATCGCGCCGGGCTTTATTGAAACCGACATGACCGCCGGACTCAGCGAAGATCAGAAAAAGGCGCTGCTTGGGCAAATTCCGCTGGGCCACTTGGGCCAGCCGCAAGATGTGGCACATGCTGTCACCTTCGTGGCTAGCCCGCAAGCGTCGTACATTACCGGGCAGGAGATACACGTTAATGGCGGCATGTATATGTCGTAATGAGGCCATCTGGCAGTGGTAAAGCACTGCAAACGCAAACCGGTTTTTATCCGTCCGGCGCAGCGATTACTGGGGCGCTTTGGGGCTTGCCTCTTACGCGCTAAAATCACGGATTAATTCACTACCCCTTGGGCGGAACTATGAGCGATATTGAAGCACGTGTTAAAAAAATCATTGCCGAGCAACTCGGCGTTGAGGAAGGTCAAGTCACCAGCGAGAAAGCCTTTGTGGCCGATCTGGGTGCTGACTCTCTTGATACGGTTGAACTGGTCATGGCACTAGAGGACGAGTTTGGCATTGAGATTCCGGACGAAGAAGCTGAGAAAATCACCACCGTTCAAAACGCGATTGATTACGCCAACGCGCATCAAAAAGCATAAGCTGTTCATTTTTTGCCCGTTTAAAAAGCCCCAGCAGGGGCTTTTTTGCAATTTTTTTAGTTGTACTGTGAGGATCTGCGCATGAGCCGTCGCCGCGTTGTTGTGACTGGTCTGGGCTGTATCAGCCCGGTTGGGAACACCGTTGCTGAGAACTGGTCAAACTTATTGGCTGGCCAGTCAGGCATCGACCTGATCACAAAATTTGATGCGTCCAGCTTTGCCTGCAAAATTGCCGGCGAAGTCAAAGGCTTCACGATTGGGAATTACATTCCTGAAAAAGAAGCCCGCCATATGGACAGCTTTATTCACTATGGCTTGGCAGCTGCCTGCCAGGCCGTGCTGGACAGTGGCCTGAAAACGGGCGACACGTTGAGCGAGCATGAAGCTGTGCGTATCGGCTGCGTGATTGGCTCGGGTATTGGCGGTTTGCCGCTGATTGAAAACACCCACGATGAACTCACCAAGCGCGGTCCCCGGCGGATCACGCCGTTTTTCGTGCCCGGCTCCATCATCAACATGATTGCTGGCCATGTGTCGATGAAGTTTGGCTTTAAAGGTCCGAATATCGCGATTGTCACGGCCTGCACCACAGGCTTGCACTGTATTGGCGACGCTGGCCGGATGATTGAATATGGCGATGCCGACGTCATGATTGCGGGTGGCTCAGAAGCCACGGTGTCGCCTTTAGGGATTGGCGGCTTTGCGGCGATGCGCGCGCTGTCTACCCGCAACGAAGACCCTAAAACTGCCAGCCGCCCGTGGGACAAAGACCGCGACGGTTTTGTGTTGGGCGAAGGTGCCGGCATGCTGGTGCTCGAAGAATATGAGCACGCCAAAGCGCGTGGTGCCAAAATTTATGCCGAGCTGGCTGGGTTTGGCATGAGCGCTGATGCAGGCCATATCACTGCCCCGAACATGGATGGCCCCAAGCGTGCCATGTTGGGTGCGCTGCACAATGCCGGGATCAATGCGGATGCGGTGGATTACCTGAATGCGCACGGCACCTCCACGCCGCTGGGTGACATCAA
>JBBAPP010000007.1:16740-25263 GCA_040400775.1 Polaromonas sp.
ATGCGGTGGATTACCTGAATGCGCACGGCACCTCCACGCCGCTGGGTGACATCAACGAAACCAACGCTATCAAGGCGGCATTTGGCGGTCACGCCCAGAAGATGGTGATCAGCTCAACGAAGTCTATGACCGGGCATTTGCTGGGTGGAGCGGGCGGTATTGAGTCCGTTTTTACCGTGCTGGCTTTGCACCATCAAAAAATTCCGCCGACCATCAATATTTTTAACCAGGATCTTGAATGTGACCTGGACTTTTGCGCCAACACGGCGCGTGACGCCAAGATCAATGTTGCTGTGAAAAACAATTTCGGTTTTGGTGGCACCAACGGTACGCTGGTTTTTAAGCGCACTTGACGGTAAGTCAGACCGTCTTGAGTAAACACAACGCCCCTTCAGTGACCTATCCGCTGGGGCGCTCGCACTGGCAAGCGCTTGTTTTGTTGGCATTCTGGCTGGCTGCGCTGTTGCTGGTGGGTGTTTGGACTTTGGCTAGCCAAGAGCTTGGTTGGCGACAGGCGGCAGGCGGCATCAGCCTCGTGGGCGCAGGCTGGGCCGCTCGGCACGGCTGGAAAAACGCAGCCGTCGGGCAACTCACGTGGGACGGTCAAGTCTGGCGCTGGGAAGGTCCCGGCTATCAAGCGGGCGTCGCTGAATATGCGCTGCTGGTTGCGCTTGACTTTCAAAAGGTGATGTTGCTTCGGCTTGAAAACCAGGCGCATGCCAAGCTGTGGCTATGGGCAGAGCGGGGCGCTTTGCCAGAGCGCTGGCTGGATTTGCGTCGGGCGGTTTACTCACCGCATCGCTCGCTGAATGGCGTGGTCAGACCCGGATGAGCGAAGAACCCATCAGCCCCTTAGAGGTAAAAGCGATTGACAGCGATGCCCTGCTGGTTGAACGTGCAGTGGCGGGTGACCAAAAGTCCTTTGAGTTGCTGGTTATCAAGTACCAGCGCCGAATTCAGCGCCTGATTGGCCGCATGGTGCGCGATGTTGATCTGGTGGAAGACATTGCCCAAGAAACTTTTATCCGCGCTTACCGAGCGTTGGCGCAATTCAGGGGCGAGGCACAGTTTTACACCTGGTTGTACCGAATCGCTGTGAATACTGCCAAAAAAGCATTGATGGATTTGAAGCGTAATCCAACCGTTTCTGAAAATTTCTACAAATCCGACGATAACGATGAAACTTCCTCTCTTGAAAACGAACTAACCAGCTCAGAAACGCCTGATGCAGTGTTGGCCAGCAAGGAAATAGCGCAAATCATCCAGGCGGCCTTGGCCGCCTTACCTGAAGAGTTGCGTCAAGCCATCACGTTGCGCGAGATTGAAGGTTTAAGTTACGAGGAAATATCCGAAGCCATGAATTGCCCCATTGGAACCGTTCGTTCTCGCATTTTCAGGGCCCGAGAAGCAATTTCGCTGAAGGTTAAGCCCTTGCTTGAAAACCAGAGCGGCAAGCGTTGGTAGCGTTGGCAATAAAGCTGAAAACAGAAACTTAAAAACCTGCATCATCATGACGACTCTTGACAACCTTCATTCATCCTCTCCTGAATGGCTTTCTGCCTTGGCAGATGGCGAACTTGCAGAGCGCGAGCTGGCTGGTGCTGGCCTGCAACAGGCGTTGCAGTCAACTGCTGTGCGAAGCGACTGGAACAGCTACCAAGTCATTGCCCAAGTGCTCAAGGCGAGTACGGGATCTTCCATGCCACAGGGCGCAGATTCAGTGTTTTTACAGCGACTGAATGTGCGCCTTGCGAATGAAAAAGTGGAAAAATTGGAGCTTCTGGTGCCGCCTGTATCCAGCCCCGTTTTGGTGGCTGTGCCGAATCAGCCCGCTGCCAATGCGGCTGTTTTCCGCTGGCAGCTGGTGGCTGGCTTTGCTTCACTCAGCGCCGCCTTGGTGGTTGCCTGGAGTTTTGTCGGCTCGCCTGATGCATCGTCAGCCTCGCAACTCGCCCAACGCCCGGCAGCCGAGCAGGTAGTGGTGGCATCTCCTCTGGGCCCTATGGTGCGTGACCTGCGGCTTGAAGAGCTGATGACGGCGCACAAGCAGCTTGGCGGTTCGTCCTTGCAGGCGCCTTCTGGTTTTTTGCGCAATGCGGGTTTTGAAAATGCACAGAGCGGGCAACGTTGATTTGTCGCGCGATGACTGTAAAAGCAAGAAAACTATGAATCCTAAGTGTTTTAGCCTTCTAGCCCTTTTTTTATATGTGCTACCAGCTACTAATTTGGTAGCGGTTCAGGCTCAGCCACAAACCTTGCCACCAGCTGCCAGCGCAGCGCCAGCGGCTGTCGAGTCTAAAAGTATCAATGACTGGCTGCTGCGCCTGCACGAGGCATCGAAGCGGCGCAGCTATATCGGCACTTACGTCGTGTCATCTGGTGGACAAATGCAAAGCGCCAAAATTTGGCATGTTTGTGAAGGCACGCAGCAAGTCGAGCGGGTTGAGAGCCTGACAGGTGCGCCGCGCTCGACTTTTCGGCACAACGACAAGGTCGTGACCTTCATGCCTGAACAAAAAGTCGTGCGCAGTGAAAAGCGTGAGGCTGTCGGACGCTTCCCGGATTTGGGTCTGTCTGCCGACCACCGGATTGCCGAGTTTTACAAGCTCAAGGCCGAAGGCGTTGAGCGGATAGCTGGGCTTGAATCGGAGGTGATGCTTTTGGTCCCCAAAGACGCCATACGCTTTGGATACCGTGTCTGGACGGAGCAGAAAAAAGGCTTGGTGGTGAAGCTCCAAACGCTGGATGCAGACGGCCGCGTGTTGGAGCAAGCGGCTTTTTCTGAACTCCAGCTAGACGCGCCCGTGAAGATGGACAAGCTGTTGCAAATGATGGGCAAGGTCGATGGTTATCGCGTCGAGGAATCAGCACTCCTGAAGACCACTGCCAGCGCCGAAGGCTGGCAGCTGGTGACGCCGGTACCCGGATTCAAGCCCATGGGTTGCTACAAGCGTCCACTGGCTGGGGCATCTGCGCGTGCGCTTGTCGATGAACCGATGCAGTGGGTTTTCTCGGATGGCCTGGCGTCGGTGTCGCTTTTTGTTGAGCCGTTTGATCGTCAAAGGCACATCAAAGAATCCGCCATGTCGATGGGGGCAACCCACACCATCACGCGCCAGTTGGGCAGTTATTGGCTGACAGCTTTGGGCGAGGTGCCGATCAGCACCCTGACACAGTTTGCCAGCGGACTTGAGCGAAAAAAGTAAGTTTTGTTTTTAACACGAGGTCAATGATGTTTGTATTCTTGAAGAAACCATGGCATTCAGCGGCAGTTGCCAGCTTGTTCGTAGCGTTCGCCGCAACTGCTTTGTTGCCTGCAGGGTCTGCGTTGGCGCAAAACCGCACCCTGCCTGACTTTACCGATCTGGTCGAGCAGGTTAGCCCGTCGGTGGTGAATATACGCACATCAGAAAAAGCCAAGCCGGCCGCCGCTGGCGGTGGTATCGACGAACAAATGCTCGAATTTTTCCGGCGCTTTGGTATTCCGGTTCCGCCCAACATGCCGCGAGGCCCGCGTTCTGAGCGCTCACCTGCACCGCAGGAAGAGGCCCAGCCGCGCGGTGTAGGTTCAGGCTTTATCCTTACCGCCGACGGCTTCATCATGACCAACGCGCATGTGGTGGAGGGCGCTGACGAAGTCATCGTGACCTTGACTGACAACCGTGAGTACAAAGCCAAAATCGTGGGTAGCGACAAACGCACTGACGTGGCGGTAGTCAAGATTGATGCGGCTGGCTTGCCCGCCGTTAAAATTGGCGACTCCGGCCGCCTCAAGGTGGGTGAGTGGGTCATGGCCATCGGCTCGCCGTTCGGCTTGGAGAACACGGTGACGGCTGGCATTGTCAGTGCCAAGCAGCGCGACACGGGCGACTATCTGTCTTTTATTCAAACCGATGTGGCGATCAATCCCGGTAACTCCGGTGGTCCCTTGATCAATATGCGCGGCGAGGTGGTTGGTATCAACAGCCAAATCTATTCGCGCTCTGGTGGATTTCAGGGTATTTCTTTTGCGATTCCAATGGACGAAGCTGCGCGCGTGTCTGATCAACTGCGAAGCACTGGCAAAGTCACTCGGGGCCGCATTGGCGTGCAGATTGACCAGGTCAGCAAAGAGGTGGCTGAGTCAATTGGCTTGGGTAAGGCGCAGGGCGCCCTGGTGCGTGGTGTCGAGGCTGGCGCGCCGGCCGATAAAGCTGGCATTGAAGCGGGTGACATCATCACCAAGTTTGACGGTAAGCTGATTGACAAATCTTCTGATTTGCCGCGCCTTGTAGGTAACGTCAAGCCGGGTACCAAATCCGTGGTGACGGTGTTCCGGCGCGGTAGCATCAAAGACTTTCCAGTTGTTGTGGCTGAGGTCGAAGCAGAAAAGCCAGTCCGAAAAGCGGTTGCCCCTGAGCCCAAGCCGCCGGTTGCGGGCCCTGCGCAAGTCTTGGGTTTGGCGGTCAGCGACATCAGCGATGCGCAAAAGAAAGAACTCAAAATCAAAGGTGGCGTCAAGGTTGATACGGTTGAAGGTGCTGCAGCCAGAGCTGGCTTGCGTGAAGCCGACGTCCTTGTTGCCATTGCCAACACTGAGATCGCAAACGTCAAAGAATTTGAAGCTGCACTGGCCAAGCTCGACAAAAGCAAAGCGGTCAATGTGTTACTCAGGCGCGGCGAGTTGGCGCAGTACGTGTTGATCCGGCCTCTTCGTTGATCGTGCTGAACTCAAGCGTTATGACCGTTGTCAACGCACCGGGTTAAACCCCCCATACCCCAACAAGGTAGAGGGTTTTCATTGAAATACTTTTTATAAACCTGTTTTAAAAAAAATATTTCAAGCGCTGGCGCAAAATAATTTGTTGGTGGTCACTAACAATTTTGCATCAAAGCGACAGTTTTGGTTAGAATAAGTGACAATTTACTACGTTTTTTGATATATCAGAACCTCCTAGACAGCATATTGTGTACTTTTTTGAGTTATCAGCCATTGATCCACAGATCGCCCACAAGTTGTCCAGAGTTGTTCAGATCAAATTGTGAATAACTTGTGTATAAAATTCTTGTTGCTGCCTTGCAACGACAAAAATATGGCCGTTTTGGGGCTGTTCGTGACTGGCTTTTTGCCTACAATGAAGATCCAACATAGCAGTTGCCATAGATTGTTGGTTCAGGGCGCGTCGCAAACCGACGCGCCCTTTTTTATGTTTTACCCGCAATGGCCATACAGCTGTTCGCAATATTTTCAAGCACTTAGGCGTTCTCGTTGATGAATCACATCAGAAATTTTTCGATCATTGCGCACATTGATCATGGCAAGTCCACTCTCGCAGACCGATTGATTCAGCGCTGCGGCGGTTTGCAGGACAGAGAGATGAGCGCGCAAGTGCTGGACTCGATGGATATTGAAAAAGAACGCGGGATAACCATCAAGGCGCAGACCGCTGCGCTCAAATACACAGCACTTGATGGCCAAATTTACAACCTCAATTTGATCGACACGCCTGGTCACGTTGATTTTTCGTATGAAGTCAGCCGTTCACTGTCGGCATGTGAAGGCGCGCTGCTGGTGGTGGATGCGTCGCAAGGTGTTGAGGCTCAAACAGTGGCCAACTGCTACACCGCCCTGGACTTGAAAGTTGAAGTCGTACCGGTGCTCAATAAAATGGATTTGCCGCAGGCTGATCCTGAGAACGCCAAACAAGAGATTGAAGAGGTCATTGGCATCGATGCAACGGATGCGATTCCGTGCAGCGCTAAAACCGGCATGGGCATCGATGAAATTCTGGAAGCTGTGGTGGCGCGCATCCCGGCGCCCAAGGGCAACCCCGATGGCGCATTGCGTGCCATGATCATCGACAGCTGGTATGACGCTTATGTTGGTGTCGTCATGTTGGTGCGTGTGGTGGATGGCCGTTTGGCCAAAGGCGACCGCATCAAGTTAATGGCCAGCGAGGCGATGTACAACGCCGAGCAGTTGGGTGTGTTCACCCCACACAACGAGCCGCGCCCATCACTAGAAGCTGGTGAAGTAGGTTTTGTGATTGCAGGTATCAAAGAACTCCAAGCTGCGCGGGTAGGCGACACCATCACGCGCATCAAGGCCGGCAGCGGCGGTTTGGCTTATACAGCGACTGAGGCATTGCCCGGCTTTAAAGAAATTCAACCAGCCGTGTTCGCGGGTTTGTATCCGTCTGAGGCCAGTGAATACGAGTCCCTGCGTGATGCCCTTGAAAAGCTCAAGCTCAATGATGCCTCGCTGCACTACGAGCCTGAGGTCAGCGAGGCGCTTGGTTTTGGTTTCAGGTGCGGCTTTTTAGGATTGCTGCACATGGAGATCGTGCAGGAGCGGCTGGAGCGCGAATTTGACCAGGACTTGATCACGACGGCACCGAGTGTGGTGTACGAAGTGCTGCAGGCTGATGGCACGATCATCAAGGTAGAGAACCCTTCGAAAATCCCGGATGCTGGCCGTGTCAATGAAATTCGTGAACCCATCGTCACCGTGCATTTGTACATGCCGCAAGACTACGTGGGTGCCGTCATGACGCTGGCCAACCAAAAGCGCGGTGTGCAGCTCAACATGGCGTATCACGGCAAGCAGGTCATGTTGACCTATGAAATGCCGCTGGGCGAGATCGTGCTGGACTTTTTTGACAAGCTCAAATCAGTTTCGCGCGGTTATGCGTCGATGGACTACAGCTTTAAAGAATTTCGCGCATCCGATGTGGTGAAGGTTGATATTTTGCTGAACGGCGAGAAGGTTGACGCGCTGTCGATCATTGTGCACCGTAGCCAGTCGGCCTACCGTGGTCGTGCAGTGGTTGCCAAAATGCGCGAGATCATTTCACGCCAGCAGTTTGACGTAGCCATCCAGGCGGCGATTGGTGCCAATATCATTGCGCGTGAGACAATCAAAGCTTTGCGAAAAAACGTCATTGCCAAGTGTTATGGCGGCGACATTTCCCGCAAACGTAAACTCCTTGAAAAACAAAAAGCGGGTAAAAAACGCATGAAACAAATTGGCTCTGTCGAAGTGCCGCAAGAGGCGTTTTTAGCTATTTTGCAGGTCGAAGATTGATGTCTTCAGCTGTCACAACATCAATGGGCGCTATCACGGCAGTCGTACTGGCTGTGTTTGTTGGCTATGGTGCCGCCTGGTATTTTGGCTTGGTCGACGGCAACTTCTCGCTGCTGCTATTTTTGGCGGCGCTGGTCACCGGTATTTATTGGCTAGCCGAGCAGTTTTACTTTTTGCCGCAACGCCGCAAAGCCGTCGAGGCGCTTGAGGCCTCGACCGTCAATCGCCATGCCGAACTGGCTGAAAAAGGTATCACCAAAGTCGATACGGATATTCATGCAGCTAAAACGCGTCTCATCATGCAGCCCTGGTGGCTGGACTGGACGGCAGGATTGTTCCCCGTCATCATCGCGGTATTTTTACTGCGCTCTTTTTTGTTTGAGCCTTTTAAAATTCCTTCCGGCTCGATGATTCCGACGCTGATGATCAACGATTTGATTTTGGTCAATAAATTTCACTACGGCGTGCGCCTGCCCGTTATCAATCTGAAAGTACTTGACAACAACAGCCCGCAACGAGGCGATGTCATGGTGTTTCGTTACCCACCCAAGCCCAGCTTGGACTACATCAAGCGTGTGGTGGGTGTGCCGGGTGACGAGGTGGCGTACGTCAACAAAAAACTGACCATCAACGGTCAGCCCCTGGTTAAAAAAGTATTGACTGACTTTTTTGACGAAGACCTTTTGCGCTATTCAAAGCAGTTTGAAGAAACCACAGGCAGCAAAAAATACCAATTGCTTAACGATGATGATCGCCCGGCTTTCATCCCTGGCACCGAGGACTTTCCGTACAAACAGAATTGCCGTTACAGCAACGAAGGCGTGGTCTGCAAAGTCCCGGAAGGCCATTACTTCATGATGGGCGATAACCGCGATAATTCACTGGATTCCCGCTACTGGGGTTTTGTGCCGGAAAAAAACATTGTGGGCAAAGCATTTTTTGTCTGGATGAATTTTGGCAACCTTAAACGTATTGGCTCATTTGATTGATTCGATTTTTGTCACGACTATTGACGCTTGCTGGAGCAGCATATGAATAGTGGTAAAAACAAATTACACGGCGCTTCATTTGTGGGTATTTTGTTTGTCGGTGCTGCCTTGGCCTTCGCTGGTATCGTTGGGGCTCAGGGTGTGCCTGCCGATGCTGATATTTGGATGATGGGTCCAACTGCCGACCAGCTGAAAGTTGCAAGTACGCCTGCAGAAATTCGCAGCAGTTTTGATCAGGCTGGGCTAGTCGACGCTATCAAATTCATCGCCAGTAATGGCTTGTTATTCACGCAAAAGGGCACTAAATCAGTGGTCTCTTTTGATGACACCAAGAAAATTTACTTGGCCACTGCAGCGCTTTTGCTGACGAAATATGCGGGTAGTTCTCACTAAGTGCGTGCTGGCGCTGCTTTAAACCCGAACCTGCTGGCGCTGCAAAAGCGCCTCGAGCATGCGTTCACCAATCCCCAA